>DATIFW010000164.1:0-2033 GCA_035455045.1 Thermoanaerobaculia bacterium
CAGGATCTCGTATCCCCTCCGCGTCCGCGGCCTCCTGCCCGCCGACGCGCGCGCGCCGTACTACAAGGGCTTCCGGTGGAGCGATCCGGACCCCGAGCACCTCGCGCACCTCCTCCGGCACGTCGCCGAGAACCGCGCCGAAGCGCGCGAGAAGGGCGCGCGCGCCGCGGCCGAGATGGCCGCGCGCTGGACGTGGGCCGAGGCCGGCCGGCGCATCGCGACGCGGCTTCAGGAGATGGGCGCGTGAACGGGACTCCGGCGGTCTCCATGTCGAACCGCCGGTTCGTTTCATTCGCCGTCGGCTCGACGGCGCTGTTGGGGCTTTGGCTCTATGCACCGACGTTCCGCGCCTCGTACGCGCACGACGACATGGACTTCCTCAACCTTGCCGCGGACCTCCTCTCCGGCCGCGCGCCGTTCTGGAGCGTGCTCTTCCGGCCGCAGGGGGACCACTTCGTCCCCGTCATGCGCTTTCTCCTGACCGCGAGCGCCGCTCTCTTCGGGACGAACGCGACGCCGCTGCGCCTCCTCGTTTTCGCCGCCCACCTTCTCTCGGCGCTCTTCATCGCCCTCACGGCGCGCCGGGTCCTCCGGGACGACGCGGCGAGTCTCGTCGCCGGGATCCTCTACGTCCTCCCGTGCGGCTTCTCCTCGATGCTGGTCTGGTTCCCGAGCGCCGGCGGCGTACCGATCGGGGTCGCGGGCCTGACCGGAGCGCTTGCGGCGATCGTCCACGCCGACACCCTCGGCCGGACACGAGCCGGGCTCCTCGCCGCCGCCGGCTGCGCCTTCGCTCTCGCGTGTGACAACACGCTCGTGCCGCTCCTGGCGGGTCCCTTCTTTGTCTCGATTGTCGAGCGGAGGCGGGCCGGCGACCGGCGCGTCGCGAGCCGGCTGGAAGTCTTCCTCGTCGCGCTGGCGGCGCTCGCACTCCTTGCGACGTGGCTCGCGTACGCGCGGCAGACGGGTGTCGTGCTTCACACCGAGCCCCTCGCCGCTCTCAAGCGGTTCGTTTTTCTCGCGTGCGTCGCGCCCTTCCGTTACGTGTTCCCCGGGCCGAGCGTGCTCCAGCCCTACGGGGTCGTCGAGTGGTTCCCCAAGATGGAGGCGACGTTCGGGATCGTCATCGCGCTCACGGTGGTGGCCGCCTTCCTCGTCCTCCTCACGCCTTCGACGCGCCGCGGACTCGCGGTGGCTCTCGCGACGCTCCCCGTCGGACTCGGCTACATGGCCCTCGCAGCGATCGCGCGCTGGAACTATCCCTACGCGGAGCTCTTCGACGCGGATCGGTATTTCTTCCTGCTGCTGATTTCGGCCGCGCTCTTCGCTGGCTTCGCCGCGGCGGCATTGCACGAGAGGCTCCGTGCGGACCGGCGGCTGACGGCGGTGCTCCTCGGACTCGCGCTCGCGGCGTTCGGCCTCGAGGCGCTCCTGCACCGGAGGGCGATGCTCTATCGCGCGACTTTGGACGTCTACGCCTCGCATGCGCGACGCTTCGCGACGTTGACGCGCCTCGCGGGGATGCTCGCGGACGCCGCACGCTCTCTCCCGCCGGACGCGCCCGCGCTCGAGGTCCCCGACACAAACCTCTTCTTCCCGGACGTCCACAACGGGAGGATCTCGACCCGGTTTCTCCTCACGATCTCGAACCGCCGGCCGACGCCGCGCCTCGTCCTCGCGCGCGGCCCGGTCGGGCCTCGCGACGCGTCCCTCCTGAACGGAGTCTTCGGGGCATGGGCCCGCGAACTCGGCGCGGAGCCGTGGTTCGCCGTCGAGGGCGGCGAGATTCGCGACCTCCACCGGCCGGGAGTCGTGGACTTCGTGGTCTCCGCGCACGCGGCGAACGTCCTCTCGGGCTTCTACGCCTGGGGGCGGCCGTCGCGCTGGATGGAGCGCCGCGGCGTCGTCCGCGCCGTCCTGGCAGGGCCGATCCTCCGGGTCGAACTCGCGTGCCCGGTCGACGCCCTCGCGAAGGCGCGGCCTCCCGCGGCCGTTCCGATCCTCGACGTGGCGCTCGAGGACGCGGAGGGCCG
>DATIFW010000165.1:0-12342 GCA_035455045.1 Thermoanaerobaculia bacterium
CTTCGCGCGGTCGTACATCCTCAGGCCGATCTGACGGAGGGTGGGGCGCCGGTAAGGCGGCATCTCCAGGAGGAACGGCGCGCCGTCGCTCTTCAGAACGGAGGACTTCAGGAGCCGCGCCGTCCCGAAGGCCGCGAGGAAGCCGAGAAGATACAGACCGAGCATCGCGGCCGCGCGCGTGCCGAGGAACGGGCCGAGCAGCGGGCGCTCCGGCAGGAAGGCCGCGATGATCAGCGTGTAAACGGGCAGCCGCGCCGAGCACGTCATGAACGGCGCGATCAGGATCGTCGCGATGCGGTCGCGCTTGTTCTCGATCGTCCGGGACGCCAGGACGGCCGGCACGGCGCACGCGTACGCCGAGAGGAGCGGCAGGAACGATTTCCCCTGGAGACCCGCCTTCCGCATCGTGCGGTCCGCGATGAGGGCGGCCCGCGCGAGGTAGCCGGAGTCCTCGAGGAGGCCGATGAAGAGGAAGAGCAGCAGGATCTGCGGCAGGAAGATCACGACCGAGCCCACTCCGCCCCAAACGCCCTCGAGGAGGAGCGACTTGAAGAGCGACGCCGGGAGAAGCGCCGACAGCCACGCGCCAGACGCCTGCACGGCGTGGTCCACGGCGTCCATGAGCGGGCGCGCCGCCGAGAAGATCGTCTGGAACACCGCGACGACCACCGCGAGGAAGACGAGCGGCCCCGCGACGGGATGCAGGAACACCGCGTCGAGCCGGCGCGTCCAGATCGGCGGGGCGGGCGCCGAGTAGCTCGCCTCGTCCCCCATCGCGACCGCCCATTGACGGCACTTGGGAATGTCGGCGAGGACCGGCAAGTCGAGGGTCGGGGGTACACCCACGGCCCCGCTCAGGAACTCGCGCACCATCTCGAGTCCCTCGCCCTTGGACGCACTCACGAGCGCGACCGGCACCCCGAGACGGGTCGCGAGCGCCTCGGCGTCCACGGCGCCGCCCCGGCTCGACAGCTCGTCGGCCATGTTCAGGACGACGAGGGTCGGAAGTCCGAGGGAGAGGATGGGGGCCGCGAGGACGAGATGCCTGTTCAGGTTCGTCGAGTCGAGGATCAGGAGCACCGCGTCGGGCTTCGCCATGCCCCCCATCTCGCCCTTGAGGACGTCGTGCGTGACGCGCTCGTCCTCCGAGCGCGGCGAGAGGCTGTAGACGCCCGGCAGGTCGACGAGGTCGACCTCGCGGTCGCCCTCGAGCCGCGCGCGGCCGCGCCGCTCCTCAACCGTGACGCCCGGAAAATTCGCGACGCGCTGCCGGAGGCCGGTGAGCCGGTTGAAGAGCGTGGACTTGCCGGAGTTCGGCGGCCCCACGAGCGCCACGAGACGGGGCGCCCTCGAGGGCGGCGTGAACGGCGGAAGAGGGGGACGCGTCGGCAGGGTCGGCAGGCCCGCTGAGCCGTGCGCGCTCACGGGAGTCCCTCTTTGGCGGCCTCGACGAGGAGGCGCCGCGCCGTGGCGCGCCTCAGGGCGAACTCGGTGCCGTCCACGCGGAAGACGCGCGGATCGCCCCCGGGGGCGCTCCGGGCCGCCTCGATGCGCGCTCCGGGCAGGAAACCGATCTCCATGAGGCGCGCGGCGTCGGCCTCCGGCAGGTCGATCCGCGCGAGGACGCCCGACGCACCCGGCACGAGGTCGTCGAGGCTCACGGGATGCCGGCGGGCCCGCCCTTTCTTGAGACTGAGTCGCATCTTCGACATTATGCCCCAACCGGGCCGGGACGTGTCGATGATGCGGATGCGTCAAACTTCCGGCCGGCACGCTTCAGGAGCTCGAATCCGAGCAGCCCGGCGGCGCCCGCCGAGGCCACCAGGCCGAGGTCCGACAGGGACAGAGTCTCGAACCGGAGGGCCGATCGCAGCGGCGCCAGGCTCAGGCTCGCCGCCAGAACGGCCAGCGCCCCGCCCACGACCCACCAGAGGGCGCGGTTCCGGACGCGGAGCGCGCGGATCGCGGCCCGGGGACCTGTTCGGTTCGTGAGGATGAGGCCGAGGTTCAGGAGGAGGAGCGTGGAGAAGGCGACCGTCCGGGCCTTTTCCGCCCCGTCGCCCCTTCCGACCGACCAGGCCAGGACCGCGAGCACGACGAGGAGCGCGAGCGCGCCGTCGAGGAGCGCGAGCGCCACCGTCCGCCGCGTCAGCAGAGGTTCCCGCGGATCGCGCGGAGGACGGTCCATGAGGTTCGCGTCCTCCGGCTCCGCCTCGAAGACGACGGAGCAGGCGGGATCGATGACCAGCTCCAGGAACACGATGTGGACCGGCAGGAGGACGAGCGGCCACTTCAGCACGATCGGAATCAGCGACGTCCCCGCGATCGGGACGTGGACCGAGAGGACGTAGGCCATGGCCTTGCGAATGTTCTCGAAGATCCGCCGGCCGAGGCGGATCGCGGCCACGATCGAGGAGAAGTCGTCGTCGAGGAGGACGAGCGCCGCCGACTCGCGCGCCACGTCCGTCCCGCGTCCCCCCATCGCGATCCCGATGTGGGCGGCCTTCAGGGCAGGCGCGTCGTTCACGCCGTCGCCGGTCATGGCGACGACCTCGCCGTTCGCTTTCAACGCTTCCACGAGGCGCAGCTTCTCCTCGGGCACGACCCGGGCGAAGACGCGCGCCGCCCGGACCCGGCGGGACAGGGCCTCGCCGGTCAGCGTCTCCAGCTCGGCTCCCGTCACGACGTCGTCCGCGGGAAGACCGACCTCCTCGGCGATCTTCCGGGCCGTCCCGGGATAGTCCCCCGTGATCATGATGGTGCGGATGCCCGCCCGGTCGCACTCCTGCACGGAGCCGGGCACACCCGCGCGGACGGGGTCGGCCAGCGCCACGAGGCCCAGCAGCTCGAACGTGAAGTCGTGCTGGCCCGAGGGAAGCTCGCGCGGCTCGAAGCTCGAACGCGCCACAGCCAGCACCCGGTATCCCTGATCGGCCAGGAACCCCACCTCGAGGAGGAGAGTCCTCACCCGCTCCGGCGCGAGGTGGCACAGGTCCGCCATGGCTTCCGGCGCGCCCTTCGCTCCGATCACGTAGCGGTCTCCCTCCTTCGGTTTCCAGACGTGCGTCATGGCGAGCAGCTCGTCCGAGAGCGGGTACTCGTGCACGAGCGACCAGTTGTCGTGGAGGTGCTCGGTCCCCGAGAGCGCCTCCTTCGCGAGCGCGTTGATGGCCCGCTCCATCGGGTCGAAAGGATTCTGCTGGCTGGCGAGGAGCGCGAACTCGGCGAGCGCGTGGAACTCCTCCGGCAAAGGCTCTCCGCGATGCGCCCTCAGGTCGAAGAGCGCACCGTCCACGGCCAGGACCGCCACCGTCATGCGGTTTTCCGTCAGGGTCCCGGTCTTGTCCACGCAAAGAGCGGTAGCCGAGCCGAGCGCCTCGATGGCGGCGGTGCGCCGCGTCAGCACTCGCCGCTGCGAGATGCGCCAGGCTCCGAGCGCGAGGAAGACCGTGAGAATGACTGGGAACTCCTCCGGCATCAGCGCCATCGCCAGAGCGAGGCCGGCGAGCAGCCCCTGCAGCCAATCCCCGCGCGTGACGCCGTAGAGGGCGACGACCAAAAGGCACAGGGCGAGGCCGGCCGCCGCCAGCAGGCGGACCCAGCGGCCCGTCTGTTTCTGGAGTGGCGTCTCGTCCGTCTCGACCGTTTGCAGGGCCTTCCCGATCTTCCCGAGCGCGGTGCCGGCGCCGGTCGCCGCCACCGTCGCGATTCCCTGCCCTCCGACCACGAGCGTCCCCGACCAGACGAATGGGAGGTCGTCGCCGCCGGGCCGTCCGATCTCTCCCGCGTCCGCGCGGGCCCGCTTCCTCACCGTCACCGACTCGCCCGTCAGGAGCGACTCGTCCACCGAGAGGCTCATCGACCAGAGGAGCGCCCCGTCGGCCGGGATGCGGTCCCCTTCAGCGAGGACGACGAGGTCGCCGCGCACGACTTCGCGCCCCGCGATCCGCTTCTCCTGCCCTCCGCGCACGACGAGGGCGCGCGGGCTGGACAGGTCGCGCAGCGCCTCCAGCGCCCGCTCCGTCTTCCGGCTCTGATAGAGCGAGATGCCGATCACCACCAGGACCGACGCGACGAGGACGATCGCCTCCTCGCGGTCGCCCAGGAGCACGTACACCCCGGCGCAGCCCGCGAGCAGAAGAATCATCGGCTCTCTCAGGATCTCGAGAGCGAGAGCGGCGAGACTCCGGCGCCGCGTGGACGGCAGCTCGTTCGGGCCCTCGGAGGCGAGACGCACGGCCGCCTCTTCGTCGGTGAGGCCCGGGAAGCGGCGGACGTCCAGCTCGGTCAGCACGGCTCGTTCGTACCCTGCCCGTCCTCCGGACCGCGCGCGTCCGCGCTGGTGGAGCCGGCCCTGCTCGAGCAGGTCAAGACCTTCACCCCCGCGGCCGGACGCGCACGCCGTCCGCGACGCGGTCGCTGGGATGGAGGACGACGGAATCAGCGTCGGCGAGGCCGCCGCGGATCTCGACGTGCGCCCGGTTCGCGAGGCCCGTCTCGACGGTCCTCAGACGCGCGCGTCCCTCCGCGACCGAGAAGACCGCCCACGAGTCGCCCTTGCGGAAGAGAGCGCTCGCGGGGACGCGGACCACGTCCTTCACCTCGGCGACGACGATACGCGCCTCGACGCGGAACCCGTCGCCCAGCGTCGCAGGCGGGCTCTCCAGGTCGCCCACGACGTGGACGCGCTGCTCCTCGACGCCGAGCGCCGAGAGCTTCGTGAACGCCGACGGCTCGACAAGGCGCACGGCTCCGGGCAGCGGCTCGGGGCCGCCCCATTCCTCGAGCCACATCCGCGCCCCGGGCCGGACGTGGACCGCGTCGCGCGAGAGGACGTCCAGCACGATCTCGAGCTTCGACGGATCCCCGACCTCGAGCAGCGGCGTCCCCGCGGCCACGGCGCGCTCGCTCTCCTCGAGGACTTTGAGTACGCGCCCGGCCACGGGACAACGCACCACCGTGAGGGCCTCGCCCCGGCCCGACTCGGCCGCGAGAAGCGCGGCCTTCGCAGCCGCGGCCTCGAATCCCGCGGCGCGCGCCACGAGACGCGCGGCCTCCAGCTCGCGCAGGCGCACGGTCTCGGCGAGCTCGGCCTGCTCGCGCTCCTCCGGCGCCATGACTCCTCTCTTCGCGAGCTTCTCGATCCGGTCGCGGTTCCGCTTCGCCTGCTCGGCTGCGGCAGCCGCCTGCAGCTCCCGAGCTCCAGCCGCCTTCTCGGCGGCGCGCGTGGACTCGTGGCGCGCCGAGAGCTCCGCCCGCGTCCGCGCGTCCAGGGGAAGCGGATCGAGACGCGCCACCACGTCGCCGCGGGCGAGCGCGTCTCCCTCGTGGACCTCGAGCCGTGCGAGCCTCCCCGACACCGGAGCGCTCACGACGAAGCGGTCCACGACGCGGGTCTTCCCTTCCTCGTCGACCGTGACGACGACGGGACCCCGGTCGGACCGTCCGAGGTCGACGGGCACCGCCTCCGAGCGGAGGCGGAGCGCCACGGCCGCGGCCCCGAGGAGGACCACGGCTACGGCGACGAAGGCGGTGCGCTTCTTCTTCATGGTCGGTCACTCCCTCGATTTCAGGACTTCGATAAGGTCGAGCCGGCGAACGCGCCCCCACACGGCGAGCGCAGAGACGACCGCCGCCGTCCCGACCACGAGCGCGGCGAAGCCGTACGTCGCGGGCGTCAGGACGAGCGGCAGCCGGAACGTCTCCCGCTGGTAGAGCGGGAGGATCGCGCGGCATATCCAGTTCCCCGTGAGGGCGCCGAGCGGGACCGCGGCCAGAGTCAGGATCGCCTGCTCGCCGAGGAGCATCCGGGAGACTTCCGCGGACGTGAAGCCGAGGACGCGCAGGCTCGCGAGCTCGCGTGCCCGCTGGGCGAGCGAGATCCGGGCGGAGTTGTAGACGACCGCGAACGCGATCGCACAGGCGAAGAAGACGATGATCCCCGTCATGACGCCGAAGCTTCTCGCGAACGTCTCCTCGAAGGACGCGAGCGCCACGGTGCGGAACGATGCGCCCGCGACGGCCGGCGTGCGCTTGAGGCGGGCGTAGAGGGCGTTCGCGGCGGCCGGGTCGACGCGGAGGTACGCCCCCGAGACCACGCCCTCGTCTCCGAGGAGGCGGTCCAGGGCGCCGCGCTCCATGTACACGGACAGTCCGACCGGCTCCTCGACGACTCCCGCGAGAACGACGCGCCGCACCGGGCGGGCTCCCTCGAGCACTTCCGCCGTGAGCACGTCGCCCGGGCGCGCTCCGAGGATGCCGGCGAGCCCGGCCGTCAGGAGCAGGCCGTCGGGGGGCAGCGGCACGGGCCGGAGGTCGCGGTCCAGCAGCCGGCGCAGCTCGGCGTCGCGGTCGAGACCCAGGAGCGCGACGCGCCGGCTGCGATGCTCGAACGTCAGGCGCGCCGGGACGGCCCGGAACGGCTCGGCGCGCCGGACGCCCGGCAGGCGCGCGATCTCGAAGCGCGTCTCGCGCGGGCGCGGCTGCTGGAAGACGATCGTCATGTCCTCCCGCTGGATCTCGCGGAACTGGACGTCGACGAGCCACTGCACCACGTCTTTCAGGAATCCCCCGAGGACGAGGATCGCGAACGCGAGCGCGATGCCGAAGGCCGAAAGAACGGCGCGCCCCGGGCGGCGTTCGAGGTTGCGCAGGATGATCCGGCCCGGCGTCGCGAGACGGCGCGTGAGGCCGAGTCGGTCGAGCGGACCCGGCTCGAAGCGCGGCGGCGCCTCGGGCCGCATCGCCTCGGCCGGCGGCAGGCGCACGGCGCGCCTCACGGCGCCGAGCGAGCCGACAGCGGCCGCCGCGAGCGTGAGCCCCACGGCCGCGCCGATGACGGTGGCGCTCGCCTCGTATCTCATGACGGGGAAGCGGAAGTATTGCCCGTAGAGCTCGTTCACCGCGACTCCGAGCCGCACCCCGGCCGCGACGCCGAGGCCCGAGCCGGCGAGCACGGCGGCGAGGGCCATCTTCAGGTAGTGGCCGCCGAGCGCGGCGTTCGAGTAGCCGAACGCCTTGAGGACGCCGATCTGCTCGCGCTGCGTCGAGACGAGTCTCGAGAGAACGAGGTTCAGCAGGAACGCCGAGACGCCGAGGAAGATGAACGGGATGACCGTGCCGGTGGCCTGGTTCTCGGCGATCTCGTCCGAGAGGAACCGATTCGACACCTGGTCCCGGGCGGCGACCGCGCCGAGACCGCCCCACGGCGCGAGGACGCGGTCCACCTCGGAGAGCACGTCGCCCTCGCGCGCCCCCCTTTCGAGCCCGAGCACCACGTCGTTGAACGCCCCGACCATGCTGAACGCGGGCGCCATCGCGTCGCGGCCCATCCAGACGATCCCGAAACGTCGGTTGTCGGGCAGGATGTCGCCGGCCCGCACCTCGTAGACGTACTCGGGCGAGAGGCCGACGCCGACGATCTGGAGCGTCTCCCACCGTCCGTTCAGGATCGCGCCGACGGTGCCGCCGGGTGCCAGTCCGTTCGCGTTCGCGAAGGCCTCGCTCGCGACGACCTCGTTCCGCCGGCCGGGTTCCGGGAGGCGCCCGCTCCTGACGTGCAGGGCGTTCAGATGGGGCGACGTGCGATCCGGGATCGACACGAGGCGCAGGGTCGCGGGCTCCGCGAGCCCCGCGACGTCGGCCGTCACCTCGAAGACGATCCGCGTCTCGACGGCCGCGACGCCCGGGATCTCCTCGAGCAGCCGCGCAGCCGGGTCCGGAGCGCGCTTGAGCGACGCGAACACGTCCGCGAACCGGTACTGCTCGTAATACGCCTCCTGGGAGAGGACGAGGGACTGGTACGCGGTGAACGTCGTCACGACCGTCGCCACGCCGCACGCGACGACCACGGTGATGGCGGCGAGCGGCCCGCGCAGGTGCCAGAGGTCCCGGACGAGCATGCGGTCGAGCGTCTTCACGTCACCATTCCAGCTCGGCGGGTGTGAGCTTCTTCTCGTTCCGCGTCTCGGAGGTGATGCGGCCGCTCTGCATCCTCAGGACGCGGTCCGCGATCCCCGCGACAGCGGCGTTGTGCGTGATGACGGCCGTCGTCGTGGCGAGCGTGCGGTTCACCTCGACCAGGGCCTCGAGGACGAGCTTTCCGGTCGCGGCGTCGAGGGCGCCCGTGGGCTCGTCGCAGAGCAGGACGTCCGGCCTCTTCGCGATCGCGCGCGCGATCGCGACGCGCTGCTGCTCGCCTCCGGAGAGCTGAGCCGGGAAGTGGTCCAGACGGTCTCCGAGGCCGACGAGGCGCAGGCAGTCGGCGGGGTCCAGCGGGCTCGAGGCGATCTCGGTCACGAGCGCGACGTTCTCGCGCGCCGTCAGGGAGGGAATCAGGTTGTAGAACTGGAACACGAAGCCCACGTGCTCGCGGCGGAAGCGGGTCCGCTCTTTGTCGTCCGCGGCCGTGAGATCGTGGTCGAAGAAGAGGACCGACCCGCTCGAGGGGACGTCGAGACCCCCGAGGATGTTCAGCAGCGTCGACTTGCCGCCGCCCGAAGGGCCGAGCAGGACGAGAAACTCCCCCCTGCGAATCTCGAGGTCGGTGGAGCGAAGGGCGTGCACCTCCACTTCGCCGGTCTTGTAGACCTTGGTGAGGGACCGTGCGCGCAGTACCGGCGCCTCGTCCACCGGAATCAAGGTGCTCTTCCAACGGAAAGCGTGTCTCTAATGCCGGCGCATCAGGCGCTCCTCCTTCTGCAGCGCTAGCATCGTTTCAATGGCTACAGCCGGGTACTCCGTCCTCGTCCCCGTCGACTTCTCGTCCGCCTCGCGGAAAGCTCTGCGGGAGGCCGGAAAGCTCGCGGAACGGATGGGGGCGTCGCTCACGCTGCTCCACGTCCGTCCCTTCTCGGACGTACGCGCGGCCATCGCGGAAGGTCGGGAGGATCTCCTCAAGGGGCCGTCGGCGGCGCTCGCTGCCGCGATGAAGAGCCACTACGCCCAACGGCTCGCCGCGCTCGCGGCCCGTTCGGGCGCCGCCGAAACGCGCCTCGTCTCGGGTCGCGCGAGCCGCGAGATCGTCCGGGCCGCGAAGGGTTTCGACCTCGTCGTCATGGGCCGCACGGGTCGCGGCGGGATCTCCGGGCTCCTGGGAGGGACGACCCACAAGGTCCTTGCCGCCTGCGAGGTGCCGGTCGCGGTCGTGCCGTCCTGAGCCCTGAAAAGGCCCGGTTGAGAACCCGTCGCGCCGAGAAGCGTAAAATGCGACGCCTATGGCACAGCGACCGACAGGCACCGCGACCATCTCCTTCGGGCTCGTGTCGATTCCGGTGAACCTCTATTCGGCGAGCGAGTCGAAGGCCGCCATCTCCTTCAACATGCTCCACGACGAGGACCACGCCCGCGTGAAGCAGCAGCTCGTCTGCAGCAAGGACGGCGCGACCGTGGAGCGGGACCACATCGTCAAGGGCTACGAGTTCGAGAAGGGCCAGTACGTCGTCTTCACGCCCGAGGAGCTGAAGGCCCTCGAGGAGCAATCGAACCAGATCATGGAGATCACGGAGTTCGTCCCGCTCGCGAAGATCGACCCCGTCTACTTCGACAAGGGGTACTACCTGTCGCCCGGCAAGGGCGGTGACAAGGCCTACCGCCTCCTCGCGAAGGCCATGACGGAGACCGGCCGCTGCGGCCTCGCGAAGTACGCGGCGCGCGGCAAGCAGTACCTCGTCGTCGTGCGGCCCGTGACCGGCCACGAGGGCGGGCTCATGATGCAGCAGCTCAACTACGCCGACGAAATCCGCTCCTTCGCCGACGTGGAAGTCCCCGACGCCGAGGTGAAGGACGCCGAGCTGAAGCTCGCGATCATGCTCACGGACCAGATCGCGAGCGACGAGTTCCATCCCGAGAACTACAAGGACGAGGTCAAGGAGCGCGTCGAGGCGCTCATCAAGCGGAAGATCGACGGGCAGGAGATCTCCGAGGCGAAGCCCGAGGCGCCGAAGACGCAGGTCATCGACCTCATGGAAGCTCTCAAGGCGAGCCTCGCCGCGCGCGGCGGACGCGGTGGACGCCAGAAGGAAGCCGCCTCGGCGCCCGCGAAGCCGGAGCGCAAGCCCGCCGTGCGCGCGGCGCGCGAGGAGCAGGCCGAAAAGCCCAGGCTCCGCGCCGTGGGTAATGGGAAAAAGGGACGATAGAAAAACCGACCGGGGCACCGGCACCGGGGATTTCTTAGAAGGTGAATAGACACGGGGCGTCGCGGAGGCGCCGCTTTTTCGCTTCTGGTCGGCGGCCTGACCTATTCCCTTTCTAAGCAGATCTTTCTTCGGTCTCTTTCCTATTCCCATACTCTCTCTCTCGTGAAGGGCTATTCGGCTTCCAACGTCGCGTCGCTGCTCGGCGTTTCCGTCGCGCAGGTGCGGGCCTGGGCGGAGGTCCTGGAGATCCAGCGCGAGGCCGACGGGACGTACCGCTTCCGCTTTCGCGACCTCGTCCTCCTGCGCACCGCCAAGGGACTCGCGGACGCAAAGGTCCCGGCCGCCACGGTCAAGCGCGCGCTGAAGAAGCTGCGCGGCCAGCTCCCGGAGGGCCGGCCGCTCACGGGCGTGCGCATCGCGGCCGACGGAAAGCGCGTGGTCGTGCAGGACGGCGCCGCGGCGTGGAACCCCGAGTCCGGGCAGACGCTCTTCGACTTCGCAGTGGCCGACCTCGCCACCGCCGCCGCCCCGCACGCGAAACGCGCCGCCGAGGCGGCCCGCCAGGACGGCGGGAGGCTGAGCGCGGACGACTGGTACCGCCTGGGCTGCGACGTGGAAGCGTCCTCCCCCGCCGACGCGCGTGACGCCTATCGCCGCGCCGTCGAGCTGGAGCCGCATCACGCCGACGCGCACGTGAACCTCGGGCGGCTCCTTCACGAGCAGGGCAAGACCGGAGCGGCCGAGGTGCACTACCGCATCGCGCTCACCTCGAATCCGAGGCACGCAGCCGCCGCGTTCAACCTCGGTGTCGCTCTCGAAGACCGCGGGCACCTGCGTGAGGCCGTACAGGCGTACGAGCGCGCGGTCGCCTCGGATCCGGCCATGGCCGACGCGCATTACAACGCGGCCCTCCTCTACGAGCGGGCCGGAAACAAGGCGGCGGCGATCCGGCACCTCAAGGCGTGCCGCAAGCTCGCCGACCAGCGCTGACAGGGAGCGCCTTGGCCGGGTCGCGAATCGGCGCGAGAATCCATTCGGAGGAGGAGGCATGGACCGCGAGGAATTCCGTTCACTCGTCGAGGAGCTGCGACGCACTCCGGCGCGCCTGCGAGAGCTGATGGCTGGTCTTCCGGCCGATAAAGAGATCCACAAACCCGGTCCCGACGCTTTCTCCGCCCGCGAGAACGTCCATCACCTCCGGGACATCGAGGCGGAGGGCTACGGCGTCCGGCTTCTCCGCATGCTCGGCGAGCCGGACCCCGTTCTCAAGGACATCGACGGCGGCGCCCTCGCGCGCGAGCGCAACTACAACGGGCGTCCCTCGGGACCCGGGCTCGAGGACTTCGCCCTTCTCCGCGCCGCGAACGTCGAACGCCTCCAGCGCCTCGCGCCGGAGGACCTGGATCGGACGGCCACTTGGGAGAACATCGGCCCGGTCACGCTCGCCAAGGTCCTCGAGATGTGGCGGGACCACGACCGCGGACACCTCGACGAGATCGCCTGGCTCGCGGGTCGGATTCCGGCGGAGCCGAAGCACAACCCCTGAGCCCGGGACATGCGCCACCTCCTCGACCAGATCCCGTGGTGGCTCGCGATCATCGCCGCACTCACCCTTGGCCTCGCCCCGTTTCGGCCGCCTCACGTCGTCGAGAAGGTCGAGATGCTCTTTCGCGGGACGCTCGTCAGACCGGTCGACTGGTTCGACCTCGCCCTCCACGGCACTCCGTGGCTCGTCGTGATCCTGAAAGGGGCTTTCGCGCTGAAGCGCTGACGGCCACGATGAGCATGTCGAAGGCTTTCCGGGCCGTCTCCTCCCCCCGCGTGGTCAACGTCGAGGACCTTCGCCCGCTCGCGCGCCGCCGGCTGCCGCGGAATCCCGCATGACACACTTACCTGTAGGGCAAATTACGACCCGCCCAAGGCGCCGACGTGAGTCAGATTAATCGTCACGGGGTACGTTTTTCGGGGAACGACCCGACTTCGATCGTCCGGGATAAGGAGTCAAGGTTGGCTCGTCGAGATCCGGCATCGGTCCACAGGCGCAGTGTGTTGTCGTCGCAAGTGGACACGACCCACTTTCAGGTCCGGGAAGATGACGTCGGACGGACCAACGAGGAACGAGAACCGGGGATTTCTTCGGCCGCCGAGGCGTCTTTCGGTGCCGACCGTCATCGCTCGATTCCGGCAGTCGTCGCGAGAGGATAGG
>DATIFW010000166.1:0-4875 GCA_035455045.1 Thermoanaerobaculia bacterium
AGCCCGCGCATCAAGGCCACCGGAGTCGTGAGATCGGCCGGCTGCTCGACCACGACGAGGCGATCGGACGCGTTCACGGCCTCTCTCGTCGCGGAGCCCCCCGGCGCTCGGCGAGCTTCTGGGCGACGTCGCCCGGCGCGACCCCGCGCGCCGTCAGGAGAACGGCGAGATGGTAGAGAAGGTCGGCCGCCTCGCCGGCGAGCGCTCCCGCGTCGCCGGATACCGACGCGAGAGCCGTCTCGACGGCTTCCTCGCCCACTTTCTGGGCGATACGCGACACGCCGGCTTCGAGGAGCTGATTCGTGTAAGACCCGGGAACCGGCGAGTCCTTGCGCGCCCGGACGACGGCGAAGAGAGCCGTGAGGTCGAGCTCGTCCGCGGGCCCGAGATCCTGACCGGGCGCCAGCGTCTCCACGCGCGAGAAGCACGAATCCGCTCCCGTATGGCAGGCCGGACCCGACGGGCGCACGTCGTACAGCACGGCGTCATCGTCGCAATCGAGGGAGATTCCGACCACGTGCTGGACGTTTCCGGACGTCTCGCCCTTTTTCCAGAGCTCCTTGCGCGAGCGGCTGTAGAAGTGCGCGAGTCCCGTCTCGCGTGTCTTCGCGAGCGCCTCCGCGTTCGCCCATGCGAGCGTGAGGACGTTGCCCGTCACCACGTCGCGCATGATCACCGGGACGAGCCCGCTCGCGTCGTAGCGCGGCAGGAGCGTGCGCACGTGCGCGGGCGCGGGGCGAATCGCGAGCCCGGACCGGCGCATCGCCTCCTTGACCGCGCCGATCGTGAAGATGCGGTCGTGGAAAACGGAGGCCGCGAGCACGGCGTCCGCCCCGCCGATGACGACGGCCTTCGCGAAGTCGTCGAGCTGGCCCGCGCCGCCCGAAGCCACGATCGGAACGGCGACGGCGGCACGAACGGCGCGGAGCATCTCGAGGTCGAAACCGGCCTGTGTTCCGTCCGCGTCGACGGACGTCAGGAGGATCTCGCCCGCGCCGGCCGCGGCGGCCGCGGCCGCCCATCCGGTCACCGTTCGGTCGGTTGGACGGCGGCCGCCGTGGGTCATCACGCGCATCACGGCGAGGTCGCTCGCTTCGCGCATGCGTTTTCCATCGATCGCGACGACGACGCACTGCGCCCCGAACTGCTCGGCGAGTCTCGTGATCAGGGAGGGGTCCTCGACCGCGGCGGTGTTCACGGTCACGCGGTCGGCCCCGGCGCGGAGAAGCGCGTCCGCGTCTTCCACCGACCGGACGCCCCCTCCGACGGTGAACGGAATCGAGAGCACCTCGGCGACACGCGACGCGAGCTCCACGAGCGTTCCGCGCTTCTCGTGTGCGGCCGCGATGTCGAGGAAGGCCAGCTCGTCGGCGCCCTCGGCCTCGTAGCGCGAGGCGGCTTCGACCGGATCGCCCGCATCGCGCAGGCTCTCGAACGAGACGCCCTTGACGACACGGCCGCCCGCCACGTCGAGGCAGGGGATGACGCGCACCGCGACCGTCACGAGCGCCTCCCGAGGTCGCGCGCCGCGCGGAGCCGTGCCACGGTCGTGGCTCCCGCATGAAGCGAGCGGCCGAAGATCGCGCCGCGGGGACCGCCCCCGAGAGCGCGTTCCACGGCAGGGAGATCCTCTTCGCCGCGCATGCCGCCCGACGCGAGGATCTCGCCTCCGAACACGCTCCGGACGGCGGCCAGGAGCTCGAGGTTCGGGCCCGTCATCGCCCCGTCGCGCGCGACGTCCGTTACGAGAAGCGCCGAGACTCCCAGGTCCGCGAGGGAGCGGGCGACGGAAACGGCATCTCCCGTTCCGGCGTCCTCGGTCCAGCCGCGCACCGTCGGCCGCCCGTCCTTGCAGTCGAGCGCCACGACGATGCGGGACGCCCAGGTCGAAGAGGACCAGTTAGGCGAAGAAGAAGACGAACGAGAAGAAGACGAAGACGAAGAGGAAGATCTTCTTAGAAGGTGGGGGAAGGCAGGGCGGCCGAGAAAGGGCAGGTTGCCCGCCACCGCACGGGCGGTACTCACCCCTTCTAAGAAATCTTCGTCCGAATATTTTCTTAGAAGCTGAGTGAAGGCGGGCCTGTCGAGGAATGGCAAGCTGCCGACCACCGCCCGGGCGCGACTGACCCTTTCCAAGAAATCTTCAACTGCCTGGGCTGTGCGCAGCCCTCCCCCGACCTGTACGGCGATCCCCGATGCATCCGAAACAGAAAGAATCTCTTCGATCTGTCTCTCGTTGCTTCCCGTCCCGAAGGCCGCGTCGAGGTCCACGACGTGGATGCCGTCGGCGCCCTCCGAGGCGAACCTCTTCGCGGCCTGCGCGGGAGGCTCGTCGTAGAAGGTCACGTCCTCGCGCCTGCCCTTCAGGAGCCGCACGACGCGCCCGCCCATGACGTCGATCGCGGGCCAGAGAGCGAGGCGTTCGCCACTCACGCCGCGTCCTCCTCGAGGAAATTCGACAGGAGGATTCGGCCGCTCTCCGACGACTTCTCCGGATGGAACTGACACCCCCAGACGTTCGCGCGCTGCACGATGGCCGCGAACTCCCCGCCGTGGTCGCAGGCAGCCGCGACGTCCGCGGCGTCGACGCCTTCCGGCCTGAAGGAATGGACGAAGTAGACCCAGCTCCCGTCCGGCAGTCCCTCGACGAATCCGTCGGGGCGGCGCACGAGGAGCTGATTCCAGCCCACGTGAGGCGTGCGGACGCGGGCGGGAAACGCTCTGACGCGGCCGGGCACGAGCCCGAGGCCCTTGTGCACGCCGTGCTCCTCGCTTTCCTCGAAGAGGAGCTGGAAGCCGAGGCACAGGCCGAGAAGGCGCCCCCCGCGTTTGACCGCGGCGCGCACGGCGGACTCGAGGCCGGTCTCGAGGAGGCGATCCATCGCCGGCCGAAAGGCGGCGACGCCGGGCAGGACGAGCCGGCGGGCGGACGCAACGCGGTCGAGGTCGGCCGTGAAATCCACCTCGGCGCCCAGGCGCCGGAACGCCCGGATCACCGAAGTCGTGTTGCCGACCCCGTAATCGACGAGCGTCACGGGCCGGTGGGTCGGGGTGCTCATGCCGTCAACGTCCCCTTCGTCGAGGGGACTTCCTTGCCGGTGATCGCCATGGCCTGGCGGAGGGCGCGCGCCGCCGACTTGAAGACCGCCTCGGCCGCGTGATGGCCGTTTTTCGCCCGGACGACGTCCACGTGGAGGTTGAACTTGCCCCGAAACGCCGCGGATTTCCAGAATTCCTCGACGAGGGCGAACGGAAAGTCCTTCGTGACGAGGAGAAGCTCCTTGTCGACGGGCGACTCGAAGACGATGTAAGGACGGCCCGAAAGGTCCACGACGGAACGCGCGAGCGCTTCGTCGAGAGGGACGAGGCTCGTCCCGAACCGCTCGATCCCCGCGCGCGACCCGAGAGCCTGGTCCAGCGCTTCGCCGAACGCGAGGCCGACGTCCTCGACGGTGTGATGGGCGTCGATGTGCACGTCCCCCGCCGCTCGCACGGTGAGGTCGACTCCCGCGTGCTTCGCGATCGTCTCGAGCATGTGGGAGAGAAACCCCACGGGCGTCTCGACGTCCGCTCGCCCGGTGCCGTCGAGAGCCAGCGCCAGGGAAATCGAGGTCTCGTTCGTCTTCCGCTCGACGGATCCGGTCCGGCTCATATCACCTCCAGGAAGGACGTGAGGAAGAGATCGTTCTCTGCCTCTGAGCCGATCGACACCCTCAGGTACCCGGGCGCTGCCGACGTCATGTCGCGGACGAGGATGCCCCGGTCGAGGAGACCGCGGCGCACGCGCGCGGCATCGGCCCCCGGGGGACGCACGAACAGGAAGTTCGAACGCGACGGCGCCACGGTGGCGCCCGCGGTCCGAAGCGCGGCGGCGACGCGCTCGCGTTCGGCCACGATCCGCCTCACGTGCTCGCGCGAGATCTCCGGATGGGAGAGAACGGCGATGGCCAGCTCCTCGGCCGCCAGGTCCACGCTGAAAGGGAGGATGGCCTTTTCGATCTCGAGCACGAGCTCGGGCTCCGCGACCGCGTACCCGATGCGGAAGCCCGCCGCAGCGTAGGCCTTCGAAAGAGTGCGGAAGACGACGAGATTCGCGCGCGGGCCGACGAGCGGCAGCGCATCGTCTCCGGCCTCCGCGAAATCCACGTACGCCTGATCGAGAAGCACGACGCGCGCGGCGTCGAGGAGGCGCTCCAGAAATTCCCGCTCGACGACGCCGCCGCTCGGGTTGTTCGGCGAGCACACGAGCGGAACGGCCCCCGGCTGCCGCGAGGCCGCGAGGAACGCGTCCTCGGCCAGCGCGAAATCCGGGCCCGTCCGCGGCACGTCCGTGACGCGCGCGGCCGCGATCGCGGCGATCTGACCGTAGAGCGAGAACGTGGGCGTCGGCAGCACGAGAACCCCTCCGCCCGCGAACACGGAGACGGCGGCGAGGATCACCTCTCCCGAACCGTTCCCGACGACGATCTCCTCGGGCCGGCGGCCGATCGCGTCCGCGATCGCCCGCTTCACACGCGGCGCTCCGAATTCCGGATACCGGCCCCACCTTTTCGCCGCGAGGCGCGCGAGGACCTGGGCGCGGATCTCCTCCGGAACGTCGAACGGCGACTCGTTGAAATCCAGCTTCGCCCGGAGGGGTGGTGCATCCTCGGGAACGAGCCGGTAAGCCCTGAGCGCCTGGATCTCCTCGCGGACCGGCACCGTTCGAGCCCTCATGGCGCCCTCCGCTCGAGCGCGGCCGCGTGCGCGGTGAGGCCTTCGAACCGCGCGAGGACCGCGGCAGGCGTCGCGAGCCGGCGCGCGGCGCCCACGGGCACCTTCACGGAACGGCCCCAGCGACGGAAGTCGCGCACGGACAGGCCCGAGAAGCTGCGC
>DATIFW010000167.1:0-7099 GCA_035455045.1 Thermoanaerobaculia bacterium
CTCCGGAAGAAGACGGGCCGGAGCATCTCGAGGGAATCGAAAGCGGGGGCCCCCCAGGCCTGCGTGAGCGCCGCGTCCAGCTTCGCCGCGGCGAGCGCGGCGTCGCGCGCGAGGTCCTCCCAGCCTGCGGTGAACGGAACAGCGGAGAGCGCCCTCTCGAGAATGGCGCGAGTCCCGGCGCTCCCTTCGAACGAAGAGAGGATCGGGGCCACCGCGTCGAGCGGGAGCGCAGGAGGCTCGGACGAGACGAATTCGGCGCGGGAGTCCACGCCCACCGTGTGGAAGATCCGCCGGGAGGCGGAGTTGAAGAAGGTCTCGGCAAGCTCGAGGTCCTGCCGGCCCGCGGCGAGGGACGCGAAGAGCGTCTTCATCGCCGTCCACAGCGCGACGTCCGAAACGCCCTCGCCGAAAAGGGACTTGAGGTCCCTGATCGCGGGATCGAGCCTGTGGCGATAGAGCTCGAGGCGCTCGAGCGCGTCGACCCGCATCCCGTGCCAGTCGCGCTCCGAGAAGCGGGCAGGCGCCCGGCGCGTGATCTCGCCGAACGCGCGCGTGTATTCCTCGTAGGCGCGAAGCAGCCATTCCGCGCCGGTCCGGGCGCGCTCCCGGCTCATCGGTCGATCACGGCGGTTCCCGCCCGGGCCATCCTCATGACGCGGAATCGTAACGTGCGCGCGGACTGGTACGCTCGGTTCGCATGCTAAGAGCGGCAATCGTCGGTCTCCCGAACGTCGGGAAGTCGACGCTCTTCAACGCCCTCACGAGGACCCGCAAGGCCCGGGTCGCGAACTACCCGTTCTGTACGATCGAAAGGAACGTCGGACTCGTGCCGGTGCCGGAGGCCGAACTCGCGCCGCTCGCGGGGACCACGACGCGCCCCGAGGCGACTGCCGCTTCGTTCGAGCTCGTGGACGTCGCGGGCCTCGTGAAAGGCGCGAGCAAGGGCGAAGGGCTCGGCAACAAGTTTCTCGTGCACGTTCACGAAGTGGACTCGATCATCCACGTCGTGCGCTGCTTCGAGGACCGGGACATCGTCCACGTCTCCCACACGCTCGACCCGGTCGCCGACATCGAGACGATCACGTCGGAACTCGCTCTCGCGGATCTGGAATTCCTCACCAGGAAGCCGACGCTGTTCGTGTGCAACGTCGCCGAGGGAGACCTCGTGCACGCCGACGAGCTCGGCCTCGTCAAGAAGGTCCGCGAGCTCTCGAGGCGCCAGGGCTCGGAGACCGTGGCGATCTCGGCCCGCCTCGAGGCCGACCTCGCCGGTCTTTCCGAAGCGGATGTGAGGGCACATTTCGCATCCCTCGGCCTCGGAGAGCCGCGGGCCGGGATGGTCCTCCGCGCCGCGTACCGCCTTGCGGCCGCGGCAGCCTCGGCCCGACTTTAATTAAAATCAACTTGACTTTAATTTAATTCAAAATATATTTAAAGCCAGATTTAAGAATGTGGATCGACCACCTGAACGACGAGGACCTGGCCTTTTTGAAGCGCTTCCTGCTCGCGTCGGGCTCGCTCAAGGAGCTGGCCGGGGCGTACGACATCACGTACCCGACCGTGCGCCTGAGGCTCGACCGCCTCATCGAGAAGATCAGGATCCTCGACGACCAGGAGATCCAGAGCGACTTCGAGCGCGTCCTGAGGGCCTCGTTTGCGGAGGGAAAGATCGAGCTCGAGACGCTGAAGCTGCTCCTGAAGGAGCACCGCAAGGAAATGGAGGGACGCCGTGAAGAAGGCAGTCGCGCTCGCTAGCTTCGTCGCCACACTTCTCGCGGCGCCCCTCGTCGCCGAGAAGCTCGTCCGGAAGATCTCCTGGTCCGGCCTGAAGGCCGATGGACGGCTCTCGGGCGGCGAGGTCGAGCCCGCCGGCGGCGGCACCAGGTTCGAATCCCTCCGCGTGACGAACCCGGATGGCGCGCCGCGCACGATTTCGCTCTTTACGATCGATCAACCGGGCGTGAAAGCTCCACGCTACGTGCTGAGCGGACAGGTGAGCGGCGAGCGAATCGAAGGCCGCGCGTATCTCGAGATGTGGAGCTTCTTCGCCGGTGGGGGAAGGTACTTCTCCCGGACGCTGGCCGAGGCCGGACCGATGGAGAGCCTCAGCGGCACCTTCGGCTTTCGTCCGTTCAATCTGCCGTTCACGGCCGAGCCCGGAATGACGCCGGAGAAGCTCGCCGTGAATGTCGCGTTCCCCGGCCGCGGGACCGTGAGCCTGGCGAACCTGATCCTCGTGGAGCTCGATCCCGACGAATACTTCTTCCCGACCGGCGCCTGGCTCACGCCCCGCCAGATCTCGCTCTTCGGAGGAATCGGCGGCTCGGTTCTCGGGCTCCTCGGGGCGCTCGTGGGCACTCTCGCGTCGCGGGGTCAGGCTCGCGCGCTCGTCCTCGCTCTCCTCAAGGGGATGTTCGTTTTCGGCGCCGCCGCGCTCCTCGCCGCCGCGGCCGGTGGGTGGCTCGCGCAGCCGCGCGAGCTGCTCACGACGCTCCTCCTTTTCGGAGTCATCTGCACCGTCTTGCCCGCGAGCCTCCTTGGGAAGGTGCGGCGCGAGTACGAGGAGAAGGAGCTTCGCCGGATGAGGGCTCTCGACGCCCGCTGAAGGCTCGCGCGGAACGCCCGTCCGCCCTCGGAGCGCAACTTCCCTCGTCGAGGCGCGTACGTCCGAAAGAAAAGAAAAGGAGGATGCGCATGCGTCGTCCACGCGCCGCGCTCTCGCTGGCCGCTCTCGTTCTCGCCGTGCCCGCCGCGTCGGCGCCGCCACCGGCCAGACCCCACGACGTCACGACGTACCCCGTCGTCGTTTCCGTCCCCGGCATGGACGACACGCGGGTGGTGCGCGGAATCCGATACGCCGGCGAGGGCGATCGGACCCTCACGCTGGACGTGACCTATCCAAGGGGAGTCGCCGGGGCGCGCTGGCCGGCCGTCGTCTTCGTGAACGGCTCGGGCGGCCGGCTGAACGACTGGGAGATCTACCGGAGCTGGGCGCGGCTCGTCGCCGCGCACCATCTGGCGGCGGTGACGTTCGAGGCGGACCGCGCAAAGCCCGCCGAGAGCGTCCGCGCCCTCTTCGCCTATCTCACGGCGCACGCCGCGGAGCTCTCTCTCGACGGAACGCGCGTCGCTGCCTGGGCCTGCTCGGGGAACGTGCGCGCGGCGCTGCCCGCCGTCATGGACGAGGCGACCGGCCTCAAGGCGGCCGCGTTCCTGTACGGAATCGGCGAGGCGCCCGCGCTCCGGAAAAGCCTTCCGGTCTTCTGGGTTCTCGCCGGGCGCGACCACCAGGGCCTCGTCGAGG
This sequence comes from Thermoanaerobaculia bacterium, assembly GCA_035455045.1. Classification (GTDB taxonomy): domain Bacteria; phylum Acidobacteriota; class Thermoanaerobaculia; order UBA5066; family UBA5066; genus Fen-183. The sequence goes on from DATIFW010000167.1 coordinate 3,305, forward strand.
GGCAGCGGGCGCTCTGGGCGCGCGCGATCAAGGAGGACCTTCCCTGGACGATGGTGAGCGCCCCCACCCTCCCGCACGCGTTCGACGCGCTGGTCGAGGAGGAGTCGTCGAAAAGACTCGTCCGCGAAATCGTGGAGTTCCTCGTCTCGCGTCTCGCGCCGGAGGTCCCCGCGCCCGACCCGTCGCCGGCGCGCAAAGCGCTCACGTTCACGTTCGCGCACGAGTACGACAAGGCCGCGGAGGCTTATCGCGTCATCGTGGCGAAGGAGCCGTCGGATCGAGACGCGAAGAGACGTCTCGCCGTCTCCGAGTACAACCAGGCGTGCACGCTCGCGCTCGCGGGCCGGAAGAGCGACGCGCTCGGATGGCTGCGCCGGTCCGTCGACGACGGCTTCGGCCCGCGGCGGCAGATCGAGACCGATCCCGACCTCGCGAGTCTGCGTGCCGATCCCCTCTTCCTCGAAGTCCTCGCGAAGGCGACAGACACCGCGGACCGTTGATCCCTTGAGACGGGGTTAGGATCCCGGGCGGTCATCGTCCCCGCGTCGTCGACCGCGAAGACCGGCCAAAACACCATCTTGAGAACCATCGGGATCGCGGCGCCGAAGGCCATGCTGCCGGTCGTGCCGTCGTGACGGGCTGAGGCGGCTGTCGTCCGGGCCGGAAGTTCATCCGGCCGGTTTCTTCTCCGGCACGCCGATGCGGCGCTTGAGGTCGCCGAAGCGCGGGTCGGAGCGGAGGGGGGCGAAGATGATCTCGTTCTCGATCCAGGGCATCCAGACCATGCGGATCCGGAAGCCCTCCTCGAGCCAGCGGAAGGCGGCGTCCTTCTCCCCGAGGGCCGTGTAGATCTGGGCGAGGCCCCACACGTCCATCGGCGCGGGGCTCTTCTCCAGCTCGGCCGCGACCGCAAGGGCGTCCGGCCGCCGGTCCGCCGTCGCGTATGTGTGTCCGAGAGCCCACTTCAGGGCCGGACTCGCCGCGACCGCCCTCCGGTGGGCTGCGATCGCCTCTTCAAACTGCCCCTGCTGCGCGTGGACGGAACCGAGCACGTAGAGCCCCCACGGGAAGTCGGTGTTGATCTCGAGCGACTTTTTCGCCGCGGCGATCGCCTCCTCGTTCCGCCCCACCTGCCAGTACATCCATCCGAGCCACGCGCTGTAGATGGGAGTCAGCGGGTCGACCTCGACGGAGCGCTTCGCTTCGGCGAAGGCCTGCTCGTAGCGTCCCCTGAGCAGGAGGTTCCACGCATAGTGAGCGTGGGCGTCGGGCAGGCTCGGGTTCAGGCCGATGGCACGCTGGAAAGATGCCTCGGCGGCGGCGAAGTCCCACTCCGAGTACTCCTGGATTTCCGCGATCGCCTCCTCGGTCTCGGCGAGGCTCCCTCCGAGTTCCGAAGCCCTGCGGGCGGCGACCTTCGCCCTGTCGAAGACGTCCGGCATCGCGTCATGCCCCAGCAGCGTGTACCCGAGGGCGAGCGCGGCGTGCGGGAGCGGATTCGCGGGGTCCTTCTCGATCGACTGCTGAAGGTATGCGATCCCCTTCTTGAACCCCTCCGGCGTCATCTTGTTCAGCTGGAACCTGCCCTTCAGATACGCTTCGTACGCCTCCGGGGAGACGGGCCGCGCGGCCGCGAGCCGGATCTTCTCTGCCGGTGTGAGGGCGAGCTTCGCTTTCGCCGCGATGGCCCGGACGATCTCATTCTGAAGCGTCAGCACGTCCCGCGGCTCGCGCTCGTAGCTGTCCGACCAGACCTGCTCCTCGGTTGTCGCGTCGATGAGGTGCGCCGTGACGCGGAGCTTCCCGGCCGCGCGAAGGACGGATCCGGTCACGAGCGTGTCCACGCCGAGCTTCCGGCCGATCTCGGCGAGGGGCTGCTCGATCTTGCGATACGCGGCCACGGAGGGGCGCGCGATGACGCGCGAAAAGCCGCTCAGGCGGGCGAGGTCCGTGATGACGGCCTCGTGAATTCCGTCCGCGAGGTACGCCTGCTCGGGATCACCCGTCAGGTTCTCGAACGGCAGGACGGCCACGCGCTTCCCCACGGTGCCCGGCGCGCCCCGCGTCCGCCAGAGCAGGAAGCCCGAAACGGCGAGGACCGCGACGAAAGCGGCGCCCGCGACCGCCGCCCTGCGCCGGTGCAGGAAGACGCCCGCCGCCGACATCGGGGCCGGCGGCCTCGCATCGAGGAGCCCCGCTAGCGCCTCGAGGTCGAAGACCAAGTCGCGGGCGGCCTGGAAGCGCCGAGCGGGGTCCTTCTCGAGGCAGTGCCGCACGATGCGCTCGAGAGGTGGAGGGATGTTCTGGTTGGCCTCCGCGAGGTCCGGCGGCTCCTCCCTCAGGATCGCCGTCAGCGTCTCGGGAGCGGTCCGCCCCCGGAACGGACGCTTTCCCGCGAGCATCTCGTAGAGGACGACGCCCAGCGAGAAGAGGTCCGACCGGGATTCGAGCGGCCGCCCCTGTACCTGCTCGGGCGACATATAGCCGATCGTCCCGAGGACGGCGCCCGGCTCCGTCGCGGCCGCCGTCGTGGCCTCCGTGTCGGTGGCGCCGTCCGAGGTTCGCTGCGTGAGCTTCGCGACGCCGAAGTCGAGGATCTTCGTCCGCCCGTCCTTCAGAACGAAGACATTCTCTGGCTTGAGGTCGCGGTGAACGATCCCCTTCTCATGGGCGGCCGCGAGACCGCGCGCGATCTGAAGCGCGATGTCGACAGCCGCCTTCGTCGACAGGGGCGCGCCGAGCCGCTCCCGGAGCGACGCACCCTCGAGCAGCTCCGACACGATATACGGGCTCCCCTCGTGCGCGCCGACATCGTGGACGACGAGGATGTTCGGGTGGTCGAGCCGGGCTGCGGCCTTGGCCTCCTGCTCGAAGCGAGCGAGGCGGTCCGCGTCCGCCGCGAACTCGGGGTGGATCACTTTGAGAGCCACCTCCCGGTCCAGCCGCGCATCCCACGCCCGAAAGACCTCGCCCATGCCGCCTGCACCGAGGCGCGAAATGATCTCGTATGGCCCCAGTTTCGTGCCGGCGGAGAGTCCCATCCGGTCACCTCCTCGGGCCGGGAGAGGGCGGGGCCGAGCCCTGCGCGGGCGGCGCCTCGTTCCGGCGGCCCAAATCGGATTCTGTCCTGGAGTCTAAGGCCGCCCCCCGGACGTGTCGACCTCACCGGCCGCCGCGGACCGCTGATCCCGGAGGGCCGGCTAGGATCCCCGCTCCATGGCCGATCGGTCGCCCCCTCCGGCAGACGCGCGCACGCAAGCGAAGACCGGCGCGGTCTTTTCGACACTTCGCGAGGCCGTACGCGGCTCGCACGGAGACTTCACCGAAGGACCGATCGGCCGGGCGGTCATCCTCCTCGCGGTCCCGATGGTCCTCGAGATGGCGCTCGAGTCGGTCTTCGCGGTCGTGGACGTCTTCTGGGTGTCGAAGCTCGGAGCCGGCGCCGTCGCGACGGTCGGACTGACGGAGTCGATGCTCGCGCTCCTCTACGCGCTCGCGATCGGTCTTTCCATCGCGGCGACCGCGACCGTGGCGCGGCGCATCGGCGAGGGGGACCGGGACCGCGCAGCCCGAACCGCCGTCCAGGCGATCGCGCTCGGCGTTTGTGTCTCCGTCCCGCTCGGCGCTTTCGGCGCTCTTCTCGCGCCGCGCCTCCTTGCGCTGATGGGCGCGAGCCCCGAGGTCGTGGCGTCGGGCTGGAAATTCACGGCCGTGATGCTCGGCGGGAACCTCGTCATCGTCCTCCTCTTCCTCATCAACGCGATCTTCCGAGGCGCGGGCGACGCGGCGGTCGCC
>DATIFW010000168.1:0-3377 GCA_035455045.1 Thermoanaerobaculia bacterium
TTGAGTCCGTCGAGAATCTGCTCCGGAAGAGAGGGCGTCGCGGTCGCGGCGGTGGACGCTTCGATCCGGAGCACGCAGAACTCGTCGCCACCCATGCGCGCGAGAACGTCTCCGTTGAGGAGCGTACTCGAAAGCCGGAACGCGACCTCGCGCAGCAGCGCGTCGCCGCCCGCGTGCCCGAACGTGTCGTTGACCTGCTTGAAGCGGTCGAGGTCGACGTAGGCGAGGATCACGCGCTCCCCGCTTCCCGCACACCGAGAGACGGCCTTCTGCAGGCTTTCCTCGAGGGAGAACCGGTTCGGGAGACTCGTGAGGGAGTCGTAGCGCGCCTGAAACGCGAGCTGCTCGGCGAGCTGGCGCTGTTCGATCGCGATCGCCGCGAGAGAGGCCGCGTTCGAGAGAAGGGCCGCATCGGCACGTTCGGGCCGCCGCGTCTCGTGAAGAAGGACGCTCAGGGTGCCGAGCACGACTCCGCTTCCCGTCTCGATGGGAATCGTCCAACAGGCGGCGATCCCGTGCGGCGCGAAGATCTCGCGGCACGCGGCCCAAAGAGAGTCGCCCGGGACGTCGCGCGTCACGACGAGTCGATGCTCCTCGACCGCCCGCGCGAGGGGCGGCGTCGTGGACCCGAGCGGGATGTCCTCGTGCGTCGTTCCAAAGGGCCCGATCGCGCCGGCGGAGCCGAGGGCGCGAACGCCCTGGCGAAGCGGCGAGATCGCGCAAATCGCGCGCGGGCGCTGGTGCTCGACGAGAGACGCGATGTCGGGGAGGATGACGCGCAGCGGCTCTCCTCGTGCGATCTTCTCGAGGATCATCCGCCGATCCCGGTCGAGGAGGTCTCGCCCCGACAGCGTGTTTTCCACGAAACGCCGGTCCTTGCGCTCGCGCTGAAGGAGCACGTCGGTCTGAGCGGCCGACTCGGCGAGCGCGTCGCGCTCGACCGTGAGGCGCTCGCGCTCGAGGAACACCTGCCGCATGCGCCTCTTCAGGGGAGCGAGAACCGACAGCGTTCCAGCCCCGACCCCGAATGCGGCCAGGGCGAGGGCCGCGGCGAGGAGGCCGCGCCGTTCCCGGCCTGCCGCGTCGCGCGCGGGGGCGAGCGAAAGACCGAGGACGAGCGTGCCGACGCGGTTTCCGTCGTAGCCCACCGCGGCTCGCGCGACGCACGTCTCTCCCGTCGTCGGAGCCTGCCAGACCGCCGCCGGGAGGCCGGCCCGGTTCAGGACGACGATCGACACGAGGCGCCGGCCGGGGATCAGGTCCTTGACCGTCTCGACGGCGCCGTCTTCGTCGTGAAACACGAGGAGCGAGCCGATCGCGGCCGCTGCCCGGCCGGCGACGGCATCCGCCTCGCGGTTGGCCGTTTCCAGAGCGCGCGCTTCCGCGCCCGCGAGGCGGACCACGAGAGCGACGGCCGCGACGAGGCAGACGAGCGCGAACGAGAGTGAGATGCGGCGCACGAGAGGCATGTCGATCACTGTACGCCTCGCGGTTTCCCTTCAGCGGTCACGGCCCGCGGCGAACGCCGCGAGACCGGCAAGCGGACCGTTCTCGCCCTCGAGCTCCCGAGCGGCGTGGCGTGCCGCTTCGAGCGCCCGGTCGCGCTCGCGAAACGCGCCTTCGAGGCCGAACACGGACGGATACGTGAGCTTTTCCTGGGCGAGGTCCTTTCCGGCCGTCTTTCCGAGCGTCGCCGAGGTCTGCGTGACGTCCAGGAGGTCGTCGGCGATCTGAAAGAGGAGCCCCAGCGCTTCGCCGTAGCGGGCGAGTCGCAGAAGCCGGCCCTCGTCGGCGCCGGCGTGCAGCGCCCCGAGCTCGAGGGACAGGCGGATGAGGCGCCCCGTCTTCAGGGAGTGGATGTGCCGTAGGAGATCGGCGCGTTCGGGTTCCGGTCTCGCCTTTCCCGCGGCCGCGAGGTCGAGAGCCTGTCCGCCGGCCATTCCCGAGACGCCGATCGCCGCCGCCGTCCACGCGACCGCGCGCGCGCGCCTTGCCGCGTGCGCGTCGCCGGCGGGGCGTGTCGCGAGAAGCTCGAACCCGAGAGTCTGCAGCGCGTCTCCCGCGAGCAGCGCCGTCGCTTCGCCGAAGACGACGTGGCACGTGGGCCTTCCCCGGCGCAGAGCGTCGTCGTCCATGCACGGCAGGTCGTCGTGAATGAGGGAATACGTGTGGAGAAGCTCGAGCGCCGCGGCCGCCTCGAGGGCATCCTCCGGGAGGCGTCCCGCCCCGCAGGTCTCGGCTCCCGCGAGGAAAAGGAGCGGTCGAAGACGCTTGCCGCCCGCGAGGACGCTGTAGCGCATGGCGGCGACGAGGGCCGCCGGCTCCGCTCCTTCCCGGGGCAGGACGGCGAGAATCGCGTCCTCGACGTCCTTTCGTCGACTCTCGAGAGCTGCCGGCAGGGGCGCGCCGGCCTTTTCTCCCGTCATCGTTCCGGCTCTTCCCCGTCGAGCGCGTCCTCGTCGAGCTCGTCGTCGAGAGGCTCCGTCACGAGCGCGTCCGGCGTCTCCCTCAGGACGACCTCCACGCGCTTTTCGATCTCGTCGATGCGCGACCGGCAGAACCGCGAAAGCCCCACGCCCTCCTCGAAAAGCTCGAGGCTCGCCTCGAGGCCCTTGTCGGGATCCTCGAGCTCGGAGACGATTTCCTGCAGACGCGAAAGCGCCTTTTCGAACGTGAGACTCTTCGGAAGGCTTTCGGTCTTCCCCTTACTCATGATCGACCTCCGTGGAGACGACCCGGGCCCGCAAGCGGCCCCGCGCGAGACGGACTCCGAGGCCGTCTCCCGCCGCCACGCGTGCCGCGTCCGTCAAAGGCGCCGATTCCCCGTCTCGCGTGACGACCGCGTAGCCGCGAGCGAGGACGCGCAACGGGCTCAGCGCCTCGAGGCGCCCCGCGGCGACGCCGAGCTTCTCGTTCGCGGACGCGAGGCGTGCGGCAATGCGGTCCGCCGCGGCGCGCCTCTCCTGCAGGACGCGGCCGAGAACGAAGGGTAACGCGGCGCGATCGACCCAGGCCCGCACGCTCTGTTCGTAGCGCGAGACACGGGAGAGAAGAGAAGAAGGGATTCTTCGAAAGGACGAGAAAAGGGCACGCGCCGCGGCGCGCGAATCGAGCCCGGCCTGGCGGACCTCCGCCGGGAACTGGGTCAGGGCTGGCGCCGAGGCGAGACCGGCGACGCCGTGCACCGCCCGGTCCATCTTCCCTTTCAAAGAAATCCTCAGGTCCCTCTCCCCACGGGAGAGCCGTTCCTCGAAGCGGTCCAGCCGTTCGACGACGAGCTCTGCCGCCTGCGACGGCGTCGCCGCACGGACGTCCGCCGCGAGGTCGGTGAGCGTCACGTCCACTTCGTGCCCGACCGCCGAGACGACCGGCACGCG
>DATIFW010000169.1:0-2458 GCA_035455045.1 Thermoanaerobaculia bacterium
GGTTCGAGGGCGACCGCGCGACGATCTCGGCGAGGCGTGCGCGGCGGGCGGTCCTTTCGGCCGGCGACGCGGAGGGGTCCGTCTCCACGCTTCGAGCGAAGCGCCACCGCGACTCGAGGTCGCGAGGCTCGAGCGAGGCGGCTCTCTCGAGGGCGGCGCGGGCCGCGGCAGGCCGGCCTCGCTCGTTCTCGAGGAGCGCGCGGATCGCGTAGAGGTCCGCCCGATCCCCGAGAGCAATGCCCTTCGCGAGGAGAGCCTCCGCGCCCGGAAGATCCTTCTCGCGCAGCGCCGCGATCGCGCCGTTCGCGAGGGGCAGAGCTTCGCCCGGCACAAGGTTCGTCAGTTTCGCGAACGTCGAGCGCGCTTCCTTCGGGCGATCCTCCTCGAGCTGCGCCAGCCCCACGTTGCGCAACGTCAGGATGCGCGAGGCCTGCTCGGGGGAGTAGCGAGGAGAAGAGGGATTTTCTGCTGAAGAAGAAGACGAAAACAGAAGCGCCGCGGCGAGCGACAAAGCGACGCGCAACGGGAGGCGTTCGAAGAGAGACCGTTTCATCAAATGGATTATTGCCGCAGATGCTCCTCGGGCGGCGGGAGTCAAGGGTCTTCGACCGCTACGCGGCGCGCGGAGCGCGCCCTTGACACCCGCCGGCCGAGGAAGAGATTTCAACTATCGGCGGCTGCATTCGCAGCCGCCGCATATGAGAAAAATCCCCTCTTTTCTTCCCCCTCTTCGTCCTTCTTCATCTCTTCAGCGAATCTCTCTTCCCTCTTCTTCCTTGAACCAGCGTCACGAGCGAGCCAGCCGGAACGTCTTTGAGCTCTTCCCTCCTCCCGTCCGGCCAGCGGACCTCGATGTCCGCAGCCTTCGCGCCGCCGAGCCCGAAGAGGAGGTCGTGCGAGGACTGCGAGAGGTACGAGGAGCCCGCGCGCACCTCGCGGAGCTGGATTCTTCCGTTTGCGAGGAGGCGCACGACCGCGCCGAGGGCATCGCGGTTCAGGCCGCGGTCGGTAGAGAGCCGTACGACGACGCGCCCCCCGCTGCTCCCCCAGCCGTTGCGATAAAGGTGCAGGGGGCCACGGAAGCAGGAGACGACGATCTCCGGCGCGCCGTCGCCATCGAGGTCGGCGTAGGCGAGGCCGCGCGTGTCCTCGAGCGTGTCGAAACCCTCCACGAACGCGCGCTCCTCGAAGGTGCCGTCGCCGCGATTCCAGAAGAGCTTCTTCGGCGTCCTGGAGGCCATGCCGTTGACGCCGAAGTCGATGCCTCCCCAGATTCCGTCGTGAAAGTTCACTCCTTCGCGGCCCATCGCGTTCCAGAACGAGATCTCGTCGTCGACGCCCGTCGTCGCCCGGAACATGCCGTTCACGACGAGGAGGTCCTCGCGTCCCTTGCCGTCGAGGTCCACGAACTCCGTGCCCCAGGCCCAGCCGCCGTCCGCGACTCCCGCGCTCTCGGACGTGCGCACGAACTTCAAGCCCCCGAGATTGCGGAAAAGCCCGTCTCCCCCGGAGCGCCGGCGCATGATCTTCGCCATGTGCCCTCGCACGAGGCCGGCGCCCGGGAGCGGCGGCATGGGCCAGCGCGAGTCCTTGAGGATCCAGCGATAAGGCGTCCAGTAATCCGAGACGTGGAGATCCCAGCGGCCGTCTCCGTCGTAATCCCCCCACGCGACGCCCATTCCGTAACCCTCGTCTTCGGTCCCGTTCGTCCGGGCGATGTTCACGAAGTACGGGTGGCCGGGGCTGGAGCGATTCTCGAAGAACCCGTTCACCCCGAAGTCGTTCGCGACGTAGAGGTCGTCGTCGCCGTCGTCGTCGGCGTCGCAGGCTTCCGCGGCGAAGCCCCAGCCAATGTCGCCGAGACCGGAGGCGGCCGTTTCGTCGACGAAGAACGGGTGCCCGTTCCGCTCCACGTTCCGGAAGAAGCGGTCGCCCACGCCGTTCAGGCCGTCGTAGGCGGGACCGGTCGCACGCGCGTCGCCGTAGCTCGCGACGAAGAGATCGACGCGTCCGTCCCGATCGGCGTCGAAGAACACCGCGGAGGTGAACGGGCCCGAGAGGCCGGCGAGCCCCCACTCTTCGGTGACGTCGCGAAATTTTCCGTGCCCGAGGCTCTTCAGGAGACGGCACGGGGAGATGTGGTTCGAGAGAAACAGGTCCGGCAGCCCGTCTCCGTCCACGTCGGCCGCGACGCCGCCGGAAGACTCCATCTCGGGCAGGAGGTCGAGTCCCGAGCCGGTCGTCGCGTCACGAAAACGGCCGGGTCCGTCGTTCCGGAAGAGCCGCGGGTGGCGATTCGGGACGATCACGTCCACGGCACCGTCTCCGTCGACGTCCACGAGAAGAACTCCCGCGTGATGGTGCGTCGCGGGGAGGCAGAGGTTCGTCGACTCCACCGGATCGAGGGACTCGTGCGGTGAATCCAGACCGCGGGTGAGAGCTTCTTCGAAGAGGTGAG
>DATIFW010000170.1:0-18556 GCA_035455045.1 Thermoanaerobaculia bacterium
AAGCATTGAGATCGGCCTCGAGTGCACTCCCCCGGCATAGGCTGTTTTTTTTTGCGGGGGAGTGCGTCGTCCGTCGGGGCTATTCGGAGCCGGGTTTTTACTCCCCCTACGCCCCCTCTGATCCCTCAGAGAAGCACTACCCCGCCCCTCTTCATTTTCTTAGAAAATCTCTTTCTTTCAGTTCTTGAAGGGCACCTGGACCACGATCCAGACCTTGACCTTGTGGCCGTCCTTCGTCGCGGGCTTCCACCGCCACTGTGCAAGGGCGGCTCGGCTCGCCTCGCCGAGGCCCGCCTTCAGCACCGTGTCGCGCAGGATCTCGACCTTCGCGGGCTCCCCGTTTTCGTCCACGAGGACGCGCAGGAGAACGGTCCCCGAGATGTGACGCTGGATCGCGAGGCGCGTGGCCTGCGGGCTGACCTGCCGAATGGACACGGGGGGCGTGTCGATCAGGTCGGTCTCCACGAGATCGCCGTCCTTCACCGGCGGCGGCGCCGCCGCGGCCGCCGCCTGCTGCACCTCGGCCTTGCGCCGGGCGACGGCTTCGCGCGCGAGACGCGCCGCTTCCTCGCGGTCCGACTTCTCCCGCAGGGCGCGGGCGCTCTCCTGGGTCTCCTCGGACTTGCCCGCCTCCTCGGACGTCCTCTCGATCTCGGCGCGGCGCTTCTTCGCGGCGGCTTCCTGCTCGCGTGCGACCTTCGCCTCCCGCTTCTTGAGCTCCTCCTGGAGCTTCTTCTCGACCGCGGCCACGAACAGCGGATCTTCCTTCCCGACGACGACGGGAGCGGGCGTCGGAACCGGCGTGGGCGGTGCGGGGGTGGGCACGGGCACGGGCGTCGGCACAGGAAGGGGAGGCGGAGCCGATGGCCTGAGCGCGAAATAGGCGCCGCCCGCGAGGAGCAGGACGGCCCCGAGGGCGACGGCCCACAGCGGCGCCCCGCCGAGCGGTTTTTTCGGCGCGGGTCCGGCGACGGCACGCACCGGAACGGGGCCCGAGCGCGGGGTTCGCTCCGGAGGCCGGACGGGCGGCACGGGCAGACGTCGCGAGCCGGTGGAGGACTCGAGCCGGCGTGAGCCCGTAGAGGATTCCACCCGGCGCGAGCCGCTTCCTTCGACCGCCGGAGCCTGAAGAGGTCCGATGACGGGAGCTGGTGAGGGACCGGGAGGGATCGCGAGCGACTTCGGGTCGATCTCCTCTTCGGCGGCGAGCTCGAGCTTCTCGCGCTGGATCGCCTTGTCGAAGTGCCTCTGCAGGAAGAAGGCGAGGTTGAACGTGGAGGGCGCGTACGGGCCGCCGTACAGGAGCGCCGAGAGATCCCTCCGGAAAACCGAGATCTGACGATCCCTCATGCGCGGGTCCGGATGCAGGGCGCGCCGAAGGAGGCGGCGGATGTCCTCGGGCACCGGGGTGCCGTCCATGGCGAGGTTCGCGCCCTCGACGGACTCCAGGGCGACACCCGGCGGCGGCGCCCGGCCCGTGAGCGCCTCGTAGAGAATCGCACCGACCGAATACAGGTCTCCGGGCGTCGACGGTTTTCCCTCGGCGAGGACTTCCGGAGCGACGTAAGGTCCGAACGTCTGACGGGTGCGGACGTTCTTCAGGGCCGGGAGAAGCCCCGCGCCGAGGCCGTAGCCGAAGACACGCGCTTCTCCCTCGTTCGAGATCGAGACGAATGCCGGCACGAGAAACCCGTGTGCTGCACCGGTGATGCGCTCGACCGGCGCTCCGGCTTCGAGCGCCGTGAGCAGCCTCTCGGCGATGAGGAGGCCATGCTCGACCGGCAGGGGCGATCCGAGGAGGCGCCCGGCGAGAAGGTGGTCGAGCGTGCGCCCCTCGACGTACAGAGTACCCAGGAAAGGGATGTCGTCGATGGCGCCCATCACGGTCCCGCGCGCGACCGCGGGCCCCTGGACGTCGTCCACGAGGGCGACGGCCGCCTCCATCGCGGACAGGAGCGCGGACCGATCGATCGCGACCGCCGTGAACGTGCGCACGTGGAGGAACGGCTTCAGCCGAGGTGCTCCCGCCGTCCCGGCCCGCCACGCCTCGCCCAGGGCGTCCGTGCCAAGGGCGTGTGTGAGGACATAAGGCCCGAACGGCCGCGGGCTCGGTGCGGAAGCGCTCATGAGCTTTTCGGAAACGGACTATCGAGTGTAGCAAGGAACTGGCTTCCCTCGACCAGTGAAGGGGGGCATGGGGGAAACACGATCGTGTTTCCATCCTGACTCACAGACGCTAGGCCCGCTGTCTCCGGTTCAGACCGCGCAGCGGTCTGCGGGCCTAGCGGTCGGCGGGCTGCGCCGCCCGGCGCGTCTGGCGGTAGCGCGCCGCGTTTCGCTGCTGCTCCTCGTAATCCGCGGAGAAGGAATGCGACCCGTCACCCGCCGCCACGAAGTAGAGGAACGACACGTCCGCGGGGGCGATTGCGGCCCTCAGGGAGGCGAGCCCCGGGCTGCAGATCGGGCCCGGCGGGAGGCCGGGGTTCACGTACGTATTGAAGGGCTCATCCACCGCGAGCTCGGAACGCGCAAGAGAGCCGCGCCAGATTCCAAGTCGCTTCAGGGCATAGATCGTGGTCGGATCGCATTGCAGGAGCATGCCCTTGCGCAGGCGGTTCCGGTAGACGGCCGCCACGATCGGCCGTTCGGCAGTGACGGCCGTCTCCTTCTCGACGAGCGAAGCGAGTGTCGTGGCCTGAAGAAGCGTCATCCCCTGTGCGCGTGCCTTCTGCTCGAAAGCGTCGGGCAGCCTGCGGGCGAACTGCCGTGTCATCGCGCCGAGGATCTCGCGCGCGCCCATCGAGCGCGTGACGATGTACGTGTCGGGAAAAAGGAACCCCTCGAGCGTGGGTGCGTCCTTCGGGACGCCTTCGAACTCGTCCGTCTTCTGGAAGAGCGCCTGAAAATCCCGCAACGTGGAAAAGCTCTGTGACGAAAAAAGCGTGAAGATCTCGTCGGCCGTGAAACCCTCGGGAACGGTGATCCGGTAGGTCACGACGTCGCCGGCGACGATCGAGAGGACGACCTGCTCGGGCGTGCGAGGCCCCGTGAAGCGGTACTCGCCCGCCTTGAGCGTCTTTCCGGGATGAAGGACCTTGAGGGCGACGATGCCGAGCCGCCAGTCGCGGAGAACGCCTCTCGACTCGAGCATCCCGAAGATGCTCGCGGACGGCGTGCGGGGCGTGATCGACACGATGATCTCTTCGCCCGGGTAACCCTGATACGGCGTCCGGAGGAGGAAGGACACGAACGCGAGGCCCGCGGCGATCGCGACGACGACGAGGGCGAGCAGCCACGCCAGGAGGGACGTGGCGTGGCGCCTGTGGGACGAGCGGTGCTCGAGCACGGGCGGCTTCGGGGGGCGCCTCAGCGCGGGCCGCGCGCCTCGTCGCGCTCGAAGAAGTAGTCGCGCAGGAGGACGGCCGCCGCTTCCGCGTCTCGCGCGGCCTCTCGGCGCCGCGCGCCGACTCCGGCGTCGACGAGCGCCCGCTCGGCGGCGGCGGTCGTCAGCCCCTCGCCGTGGAGGTCCACGGGCAGGCCCGACGTTTCCTGGAGGCGCCGGGCGAACTTCCGCACGCGGCGCGCCCACGCGCCCTCGCTTCCGTCCGTGCGCACGGGGTGGCCGACGACGATGCGAAGCACGTCCCGTTCCTTCGCGGCCGCCGCGACGGCGGCCGCCGCCTGCGCGTCGCTCGTTCGCGGCACCACCCCCACGGGCACGACGACCCGGCCGGCCTCGTCCGAGACGGCAAGGCCGATCCGCTTCTCTCCGAAATCGACCGCGAGGACACGCACGACCCGAATCGTAGGAGGCCCCCTCGGCGAAGTCCACTCCGGCTACAATTCCCCTCTTGGCCGGCGCGCTCCGGAGCCGGCCTTGGGGGCACATCCTTTATGAACGACGTCTTCGTCCTTTCCGCCGCCCGGACGCCGGTCGGCGCGTTTCTCGGCGCGCTTGCGCCCCTTTCCGCCTCGCGCCTCGGCGCGGTCGCGATCAAAGCCGCGCTCGAGCGCGCGGAGGTTCACGCCTCTTCCGTCTCTCAGGTCTGGATGGGCAACGTCCTGCAGGCCGGCCAGGGCCAGGCCCCCGCGCGGCAGGCGGCGCTCGCCGCGGACGTGCCTCCCTCCGTCGGCTGCATCACGGTCCACAAGGTCTGCGGCTCCGGGATGCGAGCGGTGATGGAGGCTGCGAACGCGCTGCGCGCCGGCGAATTCGACGTGGCCGTCGCCGGCGGGATGGAATCCATGTCGAACGCCCCGTACCTCCTTCCGAAGGGCCGCTCGGGCCAGCGTATGGGCCACGGCCAGCTTCTGGATTCGATGATCTCGGACGGCCTCTGGGACCCGTACAAGAACGTCCACATGGGCAACTGCGCGGAGCTGTGCGCGGCGAAGTATTCGTTCACGCGTGAAGCGCAGGACGCATTCGCGTTCGAGAGCTACCAGCGCGCGCGCCGCGCGAACGAAGCGGGCGATTTCAAGGCCGAGTTCGCTCCCGTGACGGTCGAAGGGAAAAAAGGTGCGGTCACGGTGGATCGCGACGAGGAGCCGTTCGCGACGCCGCTCGAGAAGCTCGAGAAGATGGGAACCCTCAAGCCGGCGTTCCAGAAGGACGGCACCGTGACGGCCGCCAATTCGTCGAAGATCAACGACGGCGCGTCGGCGCTCGTCGTCGTCTCCGAAACGGCCGTCGGGAATTGGAAGCCGATTGCCCGGATCGTCGCGCAGGCGTCGCACGCGCAGGAGCCGGAATGGTTCACGACGGCGCCCGTCGCGGCCGCACGGAAGGCGGCCGAAAAGGCCGGGATTCCCCTTTCCCAGATCGACCTTTTCGAGGTGAACGAGGCGTTCGCGGTCGTGGCGATGGCGTTCATCCAGGACCTCGCTCTCGACCCGAACAAGGTGAACGTGAACGGCGGAGCCGTGGCTCTCGGCCACCCGATCGGCTCGTCGGGCTCGCGCATCCTGACGACGCTCATCCACGCGCTCCGCGCCCGCAAGAAGAAGCTCGGCCTCGCCTCGATCTGCATCGGGGGCGGCGAAGCCACTGCCGTGGTAGTCGAGGCGTTATGAAGTTGTTGTGGCGTGGGGGGTCCGAGGGGCGGCGAATGGCGCCCCCCGGCGAGCCGACGGCCGTCGTCGTCGAAGCGCTCTAGAATCCGACCGATGATCGACAAGGTCGTCCGCGGGGCCTCGCCTCAGGAGGCGGCGGCGAAGGCCGTGAAGGACGTCCCGTCCGGCGCGACGATCGTCGTGGGCGGTTTCGGGCTGTGCGGAATTCCCGAGAACCTCATCGCGGCGCTCGCGGCGAGCGGCGTCAAAGGGCTCACGTGCGTCTCGAACAACTGCGGCGTGGACGACTGGGGGCTCGGCATCCTCCTCGGAAAGCGGATGATCCGGAAGATGATCTCGTCCTACGTCGGCGAGAACGCGGAGTTCGAGAGGCAGTATCTTTCGGGGGAGCTCGAGCTCGAGTTCTGTCCGCAGGGCACCCTCGCGGAGCGGATGCGCGCGGGAGGGGCGGGGATCGCCGGCTTCTACACGCCGACGGGGGCCGGCACGATCGTGGCCGAGGGCAAGGAGACGAAGGTTTTCGACGGGAGGGAGCACGTCCTGGAGCGCGGCATCGTGGGCGATTTCGCGCTCGTCGCCGCCTGGAAGGCCGACCGGCTCGGCAATCTCGTCTACCGGAAGACGGCACGGAACTTCAATCCGATGGCCGCCACCGCCGGGAGGATCACGGTCGCCGAGGTCGAGGAGCTCGTCGAGCCGGGAGGCCTCGATCCGGACGAGATCGACACGCCCGGCATCTTCGTCAAGCGCGTGGTCGTGGCGCCGCGCGTCAAGCGCATCGAGCGGCGCACCGTGCGAAAGGGCTGATGGCGGGATCCCATGCCTAGACTAAGTCGCGATCAAATCGTCGCGCGCGCCGCTCAGGAGCTGCGCGACGGGATGTACGTGAATCTCGGCATCGGCATGCCGACGCTCGTTTCGAACGTCATCCCGAAGGGCATGGAGGTCATTCTCCAGTCCGAGAACGGCATCCTCGGCATGGGTCCGTACCCCACCGAAGGCGAGGTCGACCCCGACCTCATCAACGCCGGGAAAGAGACCGTGACGGTCGTCCCCGGGGCCGCCTTCTTCTCGTCGGCGGACTCCTTCGCGATGATCCGCGGCGGCCACATCGACCTCTGCATTCTGGGGGCCATGCAGGTCGATGCCGCGGGGTCGATCGCGAACTGGATGATCCCGGGAAAGCTCGTGAAAGGGATGGGCGGCGCGATGGACCTCGTCGCGGCGGCGCGGCGCATCGTCGTCACGATGGAGCACGTCGCGAAGAATGGCGAGAAGAAGATCCTGAACCGCTGCACGCTCCCGCTCACGGGCAAGGCCTGCGTCCACCGCATCATCACCGACCTCGCCGTCCTCGACGTGAAGAAGGGCGGAGGGCTCGCCCTCGTCGAGCGCGCGCCGGGCGTCTCCGTGGACGAGATCCGCGCCGCGACGGAACCGCCGCTCGAGACGACGGGCGACGTGCCCGAGATGAAGGTCTGACGGGCGCGCCGATTGCTCCCTCTCGAGGCGTGCGGCGTTTTGGCAGGGGAACCGGTCTGCAAATTTCTTCGAAGGTGAATGGGGCGCGGGCGCGCTGCAGCGCCGCGATGCCGCTGTGACGCCTCCCCGCGCCGGAAGGCTCATTCACCCTTCTAAGAAGATCCACCATCGCCGTCTGCTGCGCCTGCTCCTCGTGTGGGTCGCCCTGACCGTCTGCACGGGAGCAAACCTTTCTTTCTCCCAATCTTCATTCGACATCGACCCGTTCGCGTCGCGCTTCCGCGAGCGCGGCGGATGGGAGCCGAAATTCAAGCTGCCCGAAAAGGGCGGGACGATCCGCATCACGATCGACGCGGGCGAGCCCGGGGGTCCGCAGGGCAAGCAGACGTTCCTCGAAGAAGACCTGTTCACCGCGGATGCCCCGCCCGGGAAATTCGTCACGATCGAGTACCAGGACGTCAAGCTGACGGCGCGCAGCGTGCACGGCAGCCTCAAGAAGAAGACCGTCGTGGCCGAGGGGGACGTCACGTTCGAGCAGGGGGCCTCGAGCATGCGCGGCGCCCGGCTCGAGCTGGACCTCGTCGAGAAGACGGGTGTCCTCACGGACGGCCGCATGGACCTGGAGGGCGGGCTTCACCTGAAGGGCGCGACGCTCGCGAAGGTCGGGCCCCGGACCTTCACGCTCACGGACGGTGTCGTCACCTCGTGTGAATTCTGCGAAGGCGAGGAGCCCGCGTGGAAGTTCAAGGTGAAGAGCGGCAGCGTGACGATCGAGGAGTTCGCCCGGCTCAAGAACGTGACGTTCTCGATGGGAGGCGTTCCGCTCCTCTACACGCCCTATCTCATCTGGCCGGCGCTGAGGGACCGGGCCTCGGGCTTCCTCATTCCCGGCCTCGGGTACAACTCGAACCGGGGCGGATATCTCGGCGTGTCGTATTACTGGGCGATCGATCGCTCCGCGGACGCGACGTTTTCCGCAGACGTCTACACGAAGAGGTACTACGGGCTCGGCACGGAGGCTCGCGCGCGGCCGTCCGAAGGCACGCGCTTCGAGGGCACGTACTACGTCATCAAGGACCCGACCGTCGACCGCTGGCGCTGGCAGACGCAGGGGACGCTCGTCTCCGACGACCTCGGCCCGAAGCTGCGCGGCGTCGTCACGTGGCTCGAGCTCTCGGACCCGACGTTCTTCCAGGACTTCAACCGCAACTTCAGCCTCTCGTCGACGCGCGCGCTGAAGAGCGAAGGCTTCGTCACCTGGAGCCCCGACCCGCTCGCCTTGAACCTCCGGGTCTCGCGCGAGGAGGCGCTCGGCTACGGCTCCGGCTCCGTCGTGAGCGAGCGCCTGCCGACGCTCGAGGCCAGCCTGCGCCCGACCCCGTTCTTCGGCCAGGCGGTCTTCGTCGAGGCGTCGGCTCAGGGCGGCGTCCTCAAGACGGACCGCGGTGAAAGCCTCCCGTCCGGCACGTACGACCGCTTCGATCTCTTTCCGAAGGTGAACGTGCCGCTCTCGCTCTTCCCGTGGCTGTCGTTCGAGACGACGGCCGGGGTCCGGTTCACGACCTACGGGAAGTCCCTGTCTCCCGCCGGGACGAGCCTCCTGGACGTCCGGTACAACCGGGAGGCGCTTTCGACGACCGCCTCGCTGACGGGGCCCGCTTTCTCGCGCCTCTTCGAAGGCAAGCTCGGCCCCTTCACGAAGTTCAAGCACGTGATCGAGCCGCGCGTCACGTGGGAAACGCTCACCGGCCGTGACGACTTTTCGCCGACGCCCCTCTTCGACGAGATCGACTCGCTCGTTCCGACGAACGTGATCCGGTACTCGCTCCTCCAGCACCTTCTCGCCAAGGGAAACGAGGGGGGCTCACGCGAGATCGCCTCGTTCGAGGTGGCGCGCCGGTACTTCGTGAAGCTTCCCGGCGAAGGCACGGCCGCGGGGCCGGCGCTCGATTCCCAGCGCAGCTCGCCCTGGGATTTCATCCTGCGGGTGAACGCGACGTCGGCGTTGAATCTCGACGTCCGGACGACGTGGGACTCCCACGCGAACCAGGTCACGGCGGCGAGCGTGACGGCGGTGCTGTCGGGAAAAGAGCGTACCCTCGCGCTCTCGCTCTTCGACAGCCATCCCGTCATCGTGCCGGCCGCGCTCGACCCCGGCGCCTCGGCCCAGCTGAGGGTGTCGGGGGGGATGCCGATCCTCCCCAAGGGCCTCCGGTTCGACGTGGAGGCGAACTACGACCTGACCAAAGGGCGCATGCTCGAGTCCCGCTCGCTGTTGACCGTCCAGGCCGCCTGTTTCAAAATACTCGCGGAATATCGGGATTTGCGCACCGGAGACGTGCCTTCCAGGGATTTTCGGGTGGCGCTGACCCTGAAGAACGTGGGCAGCTTTCTCGACTTCACCGGGAGCCTTCCGTGACCCTCCTGGCGGGGAGAGAGATTCCGTGCCGTCGCGACACTTCCACCGTGCCCCGACTCCGCAACCTCGGGTTTCTCCTGCTGCTTCTCTTCCCGGCATCCGGGCTGCAGGGCGAGGAGGCCGCCGCGAACGTGACGTGCGCCGGAGCGCTCGTCGTCGATCCGGCTGCGTTACCGTGGTCCTCGGCAGGCGAGGACACGCGTGCGGTCGCGGACGGCGGCAACCCTCCTGTCTTCCCGTGCTACACGAAGGGGCAGGTCTCGACCGGCGGTCAGGCGCCGCCCGCTCACCTCGTCTGGTATTCCTTCACCCCCGCGGCCTCCGACACGTACCGGATCGATACGATCGGCACGGGGCCCTCGGCCGACTACGACACGATCCTCGGCATCTACTCGGGGGCCTGCGGATCGCTCGTGCCCGTCTCGGGAATCTGCCGCCAGAACGGGTTTTTCCCGGACGACGCGCCCGGGTCTCTGCAGTCGTCGGTCACCCTCCTCCTCGAGGCAGGCACGACGTATACGATCGCCGTGGGCGGCATCGGGCAGCCGAACGGCTTCACGGGCCAGTTCGAGCCCTCGAAGGGCGGCCTCCTCCACTTGAACGTCTCCCGCGTGGCCGTCGCATACCCCTACGCGTACGTGGTCCCGTCGGTCGCGCGCACGGGCGGCTTCGTGAGCGATCTCGCCGTCACGAACGTGGAAGCGTCGGACGGCCAGTTCGTCGTCCAGTATCTGGGACACGGAAAGGACGGCGACGAGAACGTCCCGGCCCTGCAGCCGGTTTCCGGCCCGCAGCACCTCGCGCCCTCCGGCTCACGCGAGATTTCGGACGTCCTGGGCTCGCTCTTCTCGATTCCCTCCGATTTCGGCGCCCTTCTCGTCAAGTCCACGAATCGGCTGCTCGTGGGCGCGCGGACCTCGGCGCCTGCGCCCGGAGCCGCCGGCACGTTCGGACAGTTCACCGAGGCCGTGGACGTGTCCTCCGGCGCTTCACCCGGCCAGGCGCTCGCCTTCGACGAGCTGGGGCGGTTCGTCGCCGTCCGGGAGGACGCGTCCGGTCGAACGAACCTCGTGCTCGTGAATACGTCGATGTCGCCCTGCGTCGTTCAGTCCGGAGTGTTGGACGCAGGCGGCAACCTGCTGGGCGGTGTCCAGACGTTCACGGTCCCGCCTCACACGATGATCCAGAAGAACCGGCTCAAGGACACCTACGGGATCACCGGCACGGTGCGGGCCGCTTCCGTTCTCGTGAAAAACGTGACGACGGGCTGCGCCGTCGTCGGGACCGCCTACGTCGTCGACGGGAACACGGCGGCCGGCACGAACGACCCCTTCGCGGTGCCGCTGCGCAAATAGGGCCCCGGTCCCCCGTGTAGACTTCCTCGTTCGTGCAGACGGTCATCCTCGGAGCCGGCGGAATGCTCGGGCGGGCGCTCGGACGCGAGTTCCCGGATGCCGAGCGATTCACCCGCGCGGCCCTCGACATCACCGATGGTGCCGCCCTTCGCGCCGCTCTCACCCCGGACATCCGCCTCGTCCTGAACGCCGCGGCCGACACCCGCGTCGACGCCGCCGAGACCGACCCGCGCCACGTCATGGTCAACGCCGTCGCGGTGGGGGCGCTGGCGGCCCTCTGTCGCAAGCTGGAGGCGACGCTCGTGCACGTCTCGACCGATTACGTCTTCTCCGGCAAGGGAATCCGCCCCTATCGCGAGGACGATCCCGTCGATCCCGTCAACGCATACGGCCGGGCCAAGCTCATGGGAGAGCGGCGCGCGTTCGAGGAAGGTGACGAGGTGCTCGTGATCCGGACCTCCTCGGTGTTCGGCATGGGCGGCGTGAACTTCGTGGACACGATCCTGAAGAAGGTCGAGAGCGGCGCGCGTGACCTTTCGGTCGTGTGCGACCAGGTCGCGCGGCCCTCGTACGCGGCCGATGTCGCGCGGGCAATCCGCCAGCTCGTCGAAAAGAAGATCACGGGCGTCGTGCACTTCGCGAACGCCGGAGAGGCGACGTGGCACGAGCTCGCGTCCGAGGCGATCGCGCGCGAGGGCTACACGGACGTCCGCGTGAAGGCGGTCCTGACGTCCGACGTTCCCCGGCCCGCGCGGCGGCCCCGCTGGTCGGTCCTCGACACGTCTCTCTACGAGCGCCTCACGAGCGGGGCGCCGCGCTCCTGGCGAGAGGCTCTCGGGGATTACCTCGCCGAGCGCCGTGCGGCCGCCCCCGCGCGTCCGGCTCCATGACGCTGACGAGGTCCGAGGCGGCGCGCAAGGCGCTGCACATCGGGATGGCGGGTTTCGCGCTCCTCCTGCGAAGCCTGACGTGGCAGCAGGCCGCCCTCGCGGCGGGTGCCGCCTTCCTTTTCAATGCGACGATCTTCCCGCGGGTTTTGCCGTATTTTCTTAGAAGGGAAGAGGGGGAACGGCGCTTCTCGGTCGGGATCACGCTCTACGCTGCCACCGTGCTCCTCCTGCTCATCACCTTTCGAAGAAATCTCCCTATCGCCGCTGCCGGGTGGGGATACCTGGCCTTCGGCGACGGCTTCGCCAGCATCTGCGGACTGAGCCTCGGGGGGCCGCGCCTTCGGTGGAACCCGCGAAAGACCTTGTCCGGCTTCTTCGGCTTCGTCGTCTTCGGCTTTTTCGGCGCGTCTTTTCTCTATGGATTCCTCTCCTCCCGGGTTCCGTCTTCTTCCGAGCTGATCTGCCTGTTCGCGGGCGCGCTCGCGGGCGCGGTCGTCGAGAGTCTTCCGTCCGAGCTGGACGACAACGTTCTCCCGCCTCTCGTGGGAGCCGCGGTTCTCGCGTGTCTGCTCCTCACACGCGCAGGGTGGTCTCTCGTTCTCGAGCCGGGCGCGCTCGTCGGCGGGCTCGCCGCGCTCGGGATCAACGCGGCGGTCTCCTCGGCCGCCCTCGCGCTTCGTCTCGTCCGCCCGTCCGGCGCGCTCGCCGGAGCGCTCCTCGGGACCGTCGTTCTCGCGTTCGGCGGTGCGCCTCTTTACGCTTGCCTCTGGGTCTTCTTCGGAGTCGGGACGCTCGCCACACGCTTCCACAAGGCGCGCAAGGAAGCGATCGGGAAGGCGGAGGAGACGGGCGGGCGGCGGGGCGCGGCGAACGTCCTCGCGAACGTGTCCGTCGCCGCGTTCTGCGCGCTCGTCGCGGGCCTCGCCCCGGGGGGAGACCTCTTCCGGCTGGCGGCCGCGGCCGCGCTCGCGACGGCGCTCATGGACACGGTCGGCACCGAGATCGGCCAGGCCGTCGAGTCGCCGACTGCCCTTCTGCCGGACTTCCGGAGGGTTCCACCGGGCACGGACGGCGCGGTCTCCGTGGCGGGCACCCTCGCCGGCCTGGCGGCGGCGGCTCTCCTGGCCACCGCGGGCCTCGCGACGTTTCTCTTCACGGCGCGCGGCGCCCTGGCCGTGGTGCTCGCGGCCTGCCTCGGCACCGTCCTCGAGAGCCTTCTCGGACGGGCGGGAGCACGATGGCGCGTTTCGAACGGCCATGTCCTGAACTTCGTGAACACTCTGGCGGGAGCGGCTGCCGCGCCGGCGCTTTTCCAGGCCCTCGGGAGTCTCTCGTGAACGTACGCCAGGCGGCGCGCCTCGCCCGTCCGTTCACGCTCCTGCCTCCTCTCCTCGGCATTCTGTCCGGCGCCGTGTGCGCGTTCGGCAGCGTCCACAACCCGGATCCCGCGCGGCGCGTGACGGGGGAGCTTCTCGGAATCGTCGCGCTGGGTTCGCTCTGCGCGTCGCTCCTCAACGCGGCCTCGAACGTGCTCAACCAGATCACCGACCTCGAAGTGGATCGCGTCAACAAGCCCGACAGACCGCTCGTCACGGGCGAGGTGTCCCTGGTGGAGGCGTGGCGGTTGACCTCCGCGCTCTACGTTCTCGCTCTCGTCCCGACCTGGTGGATCGTCGTGCCGAGGGCTTCCGGTTTCCTCGCCCGGGCCGCCGCCCCGATCGGCGATCACCAGTGCTTTTTCCTGTTCCTCGCCGGCCTCGTCGCGACGCTGATCTATTCCAGTCCCGCGTTCGGAAGGACGAAGCGCCTCGGAATCTGGGCGAACGTGACGATCGCGATTCCCCGCGGTTGCCTTCTCAAGGTCGCCGGATGGACTCTCGTGGCGTCCGCGTACTCCGCGGAGCCTTGGGCGATCGGGTCGATCTTCGGGCTCTTTCTCCTCGGCGCCACCTCCACGAAGGACTTCTCGGACGCGAAAGGGGACCGGGCGGGGGGCTGCATGACGCTCCCCGTGAAATACGGCAACCGAAAAGCGGTCGCGATCATCTCGCCCTTCTTCGTCCTGCCGTGGCTCCTGCTGCCAGTCCTCGTCCGAACTCCCGACCCCGCGGTCCTCTCGCATCGGCTTCTGAGCGGGAACCCGGCTCTCCTGACGGCGCTCGGCCTCCTCCTCGCCGCCTGGGGCGCCTGGACGGTTCACCTCCTCAGGAGGAATCCGGACGAGCTCGCCACGACCGAGAACCATCCGTCGTGGACTCACATGTACCTCATGCTCATGCTGGCGCAAGTCGGCTTCGCGGCGGCTTACCTTTTATGAAAGCGACTTTTGTGAACGCTGCCCGCGAGCGTAGGATGGGAAAGTAGTGGCCGAGCCCGCGTATTCGATCCCCTCGCCCGATCTGCCGGCCCTCACGGTGCGGTGGGAGGGCCTCGTCGTCGCGATCGACGCGACGACGCTGAACACGATCGCCCGCAAGGCCACGCGGAAGGTGCCCGAGGTGCGGGAGATCCTCATCGAGCCCGAGGACGGGCGGCTCGGCCTGACGGTCCACGTCAAGAAAGGGATCGGGGTGGTCTTTCGCAGCCACCTCGAGTCCCTCCGGTTCAAGGACGGCTTCCTCGGCTTCGCGATCGTCGACCTGAGGATCTTCAGGAAGGTGCCCATCCCGAACTGGGTGATCACAAAGATCGTCGAGAGGCAGCCCGAGGGGCGCGCGTTCTTCTACCCCGAGGAGCGGATCGTCGTCGTGAACCTCAACGGCGTCATGCCGCCGGAGCTCTCCGTGCAGGTCAAGGACGTCGTGTGCGAGAACGGCGAGATGCGCTTCATCTTCGGGCCGAGCCAGTACCGGCTCGACAAGGTGATCGGAGAGATGGGCCGGGACCCGTTCTCGGACGAGTGATCAAATCCGCCCCGGCGCCCGAAGGTCGGCTCTAGTCGATCCAGATCCTCACGTGCGCGTCCGGGGCGTTGATCTCGACGAGGTCTCCGCGCTCGGCGTGCCGGAGCTGTGCGACGAGGGCGTCGACGTCGAGATTGCGGTCGGCCGTCGACACGGCGTCCACGATGCGCCAGGGTAGCCGGAGGGACACGGTCTCCTCCGGGTGGTCGGGCTTCCGGACCTCCAGGGTCACCTGATCGCCTTCTTTCTTGACGTGGATCTCGGCGTCTTCATGCGTGCGCATGACGTCCGTGCCCTCCGGCTTGTCCTTCAACTCCTGCACGATTGTGCGGATCTCGGCCGCGTCCACGGACTGGTCGAAATGGAGATCCATCTCGCGCCGCACCTTCCCGAGCGAGGCGAAGCGCAGCGCGCCGGACACGAAGGCGTACGGGACCGCGAAGGAGACCCGATGGCGGTCGTTGCGCAGATCCTCGACCTGCATCCTCAGGAAACGGGGACCGCGGGCGCTCCTTCGGGAGTGCCCGGGCACGAGCGCCGAGTAGACGAGCAGGAAAAGGGCGAACAGGAACAGCGCGTTGACGACGGATCGAAGCTCTCTCCCAACAGGCTGGCTCACGGTGGCCTCCGGCTCCCAGAGAGGGAAACGAGGGCGGATGGAAAAAGGTTCCGCCGTCCTCCGGCATGGACATTCCCCGCCGCCGATGCTAGCTTTTCGTGGAAGGGCGGGCCATGCCTCATTTCATTCACGACACGTGTATCGGATGCGGGGTCTGCGAGATCAAGTGCCCCACGCACACGATCACGGGCGGCAAGAACGAGAAGTTCGTGATCCACCAGGACCGTTGCATCGACTGCTCCGTGTGCGCGGTTTACTGCCCCGTCTCGTGCATCCAGGACCAGCACGGCGACCTCATCCAGAAGGTCAAGCCGAAGGACATCCCGAAGGCCATCGTGGACCGCGAGCTCTGCACGGCGTGCGAGTTCTGCATCGACATCTGCCCGTTCGACTGCATCCACCTCGTGGCGGATCCTCTCGCCCCGAACCTCCATTACAAGGTGGCCGAGGTGGACGCGGCCCCGTGCGTGTCCTGCCGCCTCTGCGAGACGGTCTGCGACAAGGACGCCATCTACGTCCCGAACCCGGTGACGCAGGCGAAGCAGTATCTGCCGGTCCTGTAGGTGAATTTGGTTGTTTTTCGGATTTTCTTCGAAGAAGAGGGATCGAAGATCCCTCGATAGCTGGATGAATTCCCGAGGCGCGAAGCGCGTCAGGGCCGCCGAAGGCGCCGCGAAGCGGCTTGGCCTTGACGCGCGAGCACCGCAGGGCATCTCTTGACCGAAGCAGAAATCTCTTCTCCCGAACCCGACGAACCCGCGGGTGGAACCCCGGCGACGCGCCTGCTCGTCCAGTTCTTCCTGATTCCGCTGTTCGTCGTCGGCGTGGCGGTGTTCGTCTTCTGGCTCTTCGGTGCCATCGCGGTCGACAAGAAGAACGCCGCCGAGCTGCTGAGCGACGTGCGCACGGGGAGCCGGAACCAGCGCTGGCAGTCGGCCTTCGAGCTCACGAAGAAGCTCCCCGCCCTCACGGATCCCAAGGAGCGCGCGGCCTTCTCCGCCGCGGCGCTCAAGGCCTACGAAGGCGCCGAGAACGACGACCCGCGCGTGAGGCGGTACCTGACGCTCGTCCTCGGGCGCCTCGGGGATCCGCGGGCCGTTCCGCTCCTCGAGAAGGCGCTCGGCGACAAGGACCCCGAGACGCGCCTGTACGCCTTGTGGGCGCTCGCCCTCGTCGGGGATCCCGCCTCGGCGCCGCGCGTGCGTCCGCTGCTCGAGTCCGAGGACCCGGGGATCCGCAAGACGGCGGCGTATGCCCTGGGGCGCATGGAGGACGGCGAGGCGGTCCCGGCGCTGAAGAAGCTCCTCGCGGACTCCGTCACGGACGTCCGGTGGAACGCGGCGCTCGCCCTCGCGACGCTCGACGACCCGGCCGGGCGCGACATCCTCGTCGGCATGTGCGACCGCGAACGCCTGCGATCGACTCCCGGCCTCTCCGCCGACCAGCAGGAGGACGCTCTCCTCAACGGCCTGCGCGGCCTCGTCCTTCTGCACGACCCCGCGGCGAACACGCTCGGCGAAAAGATGGCGGACGCCGACCCCTCGCTGCGCGTGCGGCGCGAGGCGAAAAGGATCCTCCTCGGAGAGAAGGCGCCCGCCACGCCTCGGCCGAAAGGCGCGCCTTGACGGACCTCGAGATTTTTGAGACTTTGTCTCACGTTTCGTCTCGAGGAGGCGGATGACAGAAGCGAGTTCGGTTCGAGTGGCGGCCCCGGAAAACGCGGCTTCTGCCCCCACACGCCGCAGCTTCGTCAGCTGGCTCGCCGTCGGGTGGCTCGCCTTCGCGGCCGGCGTGGGCGCGTTCGTCACCACGATGGCGCGGTTCCTGTTTCCGAACGTGCTCTTCGAGCCGCCGTCGTCCTTCAAGGCCGGCTTCCCGTCCGACTACCAGGTCGGCGAGGTCGACGAGCGCTGGAAGGAGAAGTTCCAGATCTGGGTCGTGCGCAACACGGAGATGATCTACGCGCTCATCACCGTGTGCACGCACCTGGGCTGCATTCCGAACTGGCTCCAGGCGCAGAACAAGTTCAAGTGCCCGTGCCACGGCTCGGGTTACTACCGCTCCGGCATCAACTTCGAAGGGCCGACGCCGCGTCCGCTCGAGCGCGCGGCTATCTCGATCTCGCCCGACGACGGGCAGATCTTCATCGACAAGGCGCGGAAGTTCCTCTACGAGAAGGGCCAATGGACGGACCCCGCGGCCTTCATCAAGACGACGTAGGAAGAGAAGAGAAGAGATGAAGAAAGAAATTTTCTTAGAAGGAAAGAGGGGCAGGGCGGCGGATGCGCGCCGCGGCGCCCGGCTGCGCTTGGGCGGCGCCCGGCGAGGGACATTCACCTTCGAAGAAAAACGAACCACAGATTCTCCATCTCTGACGTGCGGGTGGACGCGCGAGGGAGCCGAATGAGCCTCGAGAGATCCTGGAAGAAGCTCCAGCAGCAGGTCGTCGAGACGCAGGTCTGGAAGTCCATCTTTCGCGTCGGCATCCCGAACACGAACCGCAAGCGCGTGCTCGCGATGCTCGGCAACGTCGTGCTCCACCTGCACCCGGTGAAGACGCGCAAGTCGGGCGTCAAGATGCGCTACACGTGGTGCGCGGGCGGGATGACGTTCTTCCTGTTCCTGACGCTGACGTTCACCGGCCTTCTTCTCATGTTCTATTACCGGCCGACGATCGAGTACGCGTACGGCGACATGCTCGACCTGCGCGAGCAGGTGCCCTTCGGGATCATGCGCGAGATGCACCGCTGGGGCGCGCACGCGATGGTGATCTCGGTCTGGATCCACATGTTCCGCGTGTTCATGACCGGGTCGTACAAGCCGCCGCGCGAGTTCAACTGGAACGTGGGCGTCGTTTTGCTCGTCCTCACGCTACTGCTGTCCTTCACGGGCTATCTCCTCCCGTGGGACCAGCTCGCGATCTGGGCCATCACGGTCGGCTCGAACATGGCCGCCGCGACTCCGCTCATCGGCATCGAAGGTCCGGGCGCCGGGCTGCTCAAGATCGGCGACATCCAGCTCGTTACGTCGTCCAACGACGCGCGGTTCGCGCTCCTCGGCGGACGCTTCGTCGGCGCCGGCGCTCTCCTTCGCTTCTACGTCCTGCACTGCGTCGGGATCCCGCTCGTTGCCGCGTTTCTGATGGCCGTCCACTTCTGGCGAGTTCGGAAGGACGGCGGCATCTCCGGTCCGGTCTAGTCGGAAGACCTCCCGACCAATGGCCATCGTCAACGTTCTCCGGGGACTCGTCAACTTCCTCTCGGCGCCCCAGTACCTGGTCACGGTGGCGCTCGTGCTGCTCGTGATCGCGATCAACGTCCCGGCGATCTGGAGCAAGAAGGGGGGAATCTTCCTCGGGATCGGCATGGTCCTCTTTTTCGCGCTCTCCTACCTCGATCCGAACTTCAACGCCGTCGCGACGCTGCCCGACAACGTGCCGATCGTCGGGATGATCTTTCTCGTCGGCTTCTTCTTCTGGTGGGCGATGCACAACGCCTACGAAAACGACCGGCGCATCGCGGAGGGAAGGCCCACGATCGAAGGGGAGGACTCGGCCCAGAAGGTCTTCTCCTGGCCGGACCTCGTCTACGTGGAGCTCATTTGCCTCGTCGTCGTCATGGCGGTGATGATCGTCTGGTCGATCGCGCTCAAGGCGCCGCTCGAAGAGCCCGCGAACCCGACCGACTCCCCGAACCCGTCCAAGGCGCCGTGGTACTTCCTCGGCCTGCAGGAGATCCTCGTCTACTACGACCCCTGGATGGCGGGCGTCGTCCTGCCTTCGCTCATCATCGTCGGCCTCATGGCGATCCCGTACA
>DATIFW010000171.1:0-7507 GCA_035455045.1 Thermoanaerobaculia bacterium
TGGCGCTCTTCCTGATCTCGTCCGCCGTCCCGTCGGTGAAGAGGAGGACGAGCTCCTCGAACGAGTCCGTCAGGACCGAGAGGCTCTTGTTCTCGGTCACGACGGCGAGATGCCGCCTCTCGGACTCGCGATCCGGAGTGAGCGTGTACTTGCCCTTTCCCTCGAAAACCGCGCCCACCACGCGGCCCCGTACGGGCGGCAGAAGCCAGAAGAGACCCGATTCGAATTCGAAGCGCAGCGCGTCGCGCTCGAGGGCGAGGCCCTGGACCTCGATCCCCTCGGCGGGTTTCGCAGCCCGAAGAGCCTCGTAACCGGAGTCGGATACGTGAACCGCCGCCTTGATCTGTGCGGCGGCGTCGCGCACCGGCAGAATCGCGCCTCCGGCGAGGAGCAACGCGGCGGCGACCCGAGGTTTCGAAGCCTTCATCGGAATCCGCCGCGCGATCCTACATGCCCGGCTGCGGCCGCAGGTCGACGGTGGACCGGGGCTGATAGCGCATCAGGAAGCCCGCCACGCTCTCCTGCTGGGAGGCGCGGAGCGCGGTCTTGAGCTGGATCTGCTCGAGCGACTGCGCGAGTCGGCGCGGGCCGCCGGTGTAGTTCGGCGCCTTGTCCTTGAAGAACGCCGCGACGTCCGCCCGGTGCGCCTCGTCGCTGAAGCCGGACGCGAGCTGGGGTAGACCGGCAGGCCACCCGCGCGGCAGCCGCTCGGCGAGCGGAGCGTAGTTCGCCTTCACGAACGCCCATGCGCCCTCGCGCGTCACGCGGTCGGCAGCCGCCTCGCGGAGCACGACCACCGACTCACGCGCGTCGAAGTCGGGCGAGAGCGTGACGCGGAGCGCGAGATTCTGGACAGACGGGTCACGGAACGATCCGATGGCCGCGAGCAGGCGTCCGCGCTCGCGCCGGTCTTTCGACCTCTTCGCCGCGGCGAGGAAGGCCGTGAACAATTCGGCGTCGCCGTGGCGCGCCGCCACGGTCAGCACCGTCGGGAGCATCTCCGGCTCGATCGCGGAACGGTCTCTGAGCCACCTCCTCGTGAGCGACATCGCCTCGGCGACGAGAGCCGGGTCGTCCGCATCCTCCGCGACGAGGCCGACGACGGCCGACCGCAGGAGCTGCGTGTCCTCGTCCTCTCCGGGCTTCGCCTTGAAGCCGAGGGCCCGCGCCCGCGCGCCGAACGTGTCGGCCACGAAGCGACGGTAGTTCGGGCGCAGCTCGTCCGTCACGAAGAGATCGCGCGGCGAAGCGGCGATGCGGACGACCGCCTCCACGACCTGCCGGTTCGGGTCGCCGGCGAACGTCGGCACGAGCGCGAGCGCCGTTGCCATCGGCACGTCGCCCGTGCGCACGAGGGCCGCCACGTCCATCAGGACGCCGATGCGTTCTTCGGTCGAGAGGTGCCTCCCCGAATCGGCGAGGACCTTCCCGAGGTCGCTCCCCTTGTCGTGCACGCGGTAATAGCCCGCGGAAGCGGCGTTCGCGACCACCCGCTCGGGGCAGGGCCCGGGAAGCGCGAGGGTTCCCGTCTCCTCCTTGAGGAGAGTGCACACGGGAGCGGCTCCCGCCTCGCCGGTCCGGACGCAAACGGGAATCCGCCAGATCTCCTTCGCCGAGCCCGGCGAACCCACGGGCAGGAATCGTTTCTGCGAGAGGAGGACGCGCGGCGGCCCGCCGGTGCAGTCCAGCTCTGCCGTGACGATCGGAACGCCCGGCTGTTCGAGGAACGAGAAGAACGCCCCGTTCACTTCCTGGTTCCCCGAAGCCGAGGCGATCGATCGGACGAAGTCGGCCGCGGTCGCGTTGCCGAACGCGTGCGCCCGCAGGTACTGGCGCACGCCCTTCCGGAAAGTCTCCTCCCCGACCCAGGACTCGAACATCTCGAGGATCGCGCCGCCCTTCCGGTACGTGATGAGGTCGAACCCGTTTTCGATGTCGTCGTTCGATTCGATGGGCTGGCGGAGGGGCCGGGCCGACACGAGCGAGTCCAGGTCCATCGCGGCCGAGCGCGACCCCACGCGCGCCTGGCGCGATCCCCAGTCGGGCTTCCAGCGGCCGACGATCTTGGCGGCCATCCACGTCGCGAAGGACTCGTTCAGCCACACGTCGTCCCACCAGGCCATCGTCACGAGGTCGCCGAACCACTGGTGCGCGGTCTCGTGGGCGCACACGCTCGCGTACCGCTGCCGGAAGCGGATCGTCTCGTCGGCGGGCTTCGAGAGGATGGACGTCGAGACGTACGTCACGAGGCCCGGGTTCTCCATGGCCCCGAATCGGACTGTCTCGGGAATGACGAGGTGGTCGAGCTTTTCGTACGGGTAGGGGGTGTCGAAGTACCTCTCGAGAAGCTCGAGGATCGGCCCGGTGGAGAAGGCGGCCCAGCGCACCTCGGCGTCACGCCCCTTCGGGACGATCATCCGGATCGGTACCTTGTTTCTCCCGGCTGTGCCTGCCGGGACGATGTCGAAAGGGCCGACTCCGAGCGCGATCAGATAGCTCGGAAGCGGTTTCGTCGGCTCGAACACCACCTTCTTCCGTCCGCCCGCTTCGGCCGTCTCGGAGCGGACCGGCGTGTTCGACACGGCGACGGAATCCATCGGAACGTGCAGCGTGAGCTGCCAGGGGACCTTGAAGCCAGGCTCGTCGAAACACGGGAACGCCCGCCGCGCGAAGATCGGTTCGAAGTGGCTGAAGACGTACCAGTCGTCGCCCTCCCGCTGCCGGAAGAGGCCCTCCGTGTCCTTCAGCTCGACGCGACCCTTGTAGGCGAGCGTCACCGCGTATTCGCCCGGCTGAAGACTCCTTTGAAAGTGAATACGGATGAAGTCGATGCCCGCGGCCGACGCCTCCGCCGGGACCGTGTCTTTCGGTCCGTCCACCGCGACCGCCGACGCCGACTCGACCGTGAGCTCCATCCCGTTCAGCCACAGCGTGCCGGTCTCCCCTTTGAGAGAAATCCGAATTTCGATCCTTCCCCGGAACGTGTCCCGAGAGGGATCGATCCAGAGCTCCGCCGCATAGCCCAGCGGCGCGGCGCCGGCGGGAAGGCGCAGCTTCGGCGCGTCGGCGGCAGGCTGCCCGGCCCCGCGAAGGGCGGGAAACGCGAGGGCTGTCTGAAGAAGAGCCAGGAAGACGAGAGTCCGGGCCGGTCGTCTCATGGCGCGGACTTTACGACGGACCCCGCCCTCACTTTCCCGGTACCCGGAAACGTCCCACGATGCGTTCCAGCTCGTCGGCCTGCTTGCCGACCATCCGGCTGGCCCGATCGACGAGTCCGCTGCCGGCGTGGACCTTCCGCACGGAATCCTCGATGAGCGTCCGGATCTCGCCGGCGGCCGCGGCCGCGCGCTCCGCCAGCTTCCGCACCTCGGTGGCCACGACGGCGAACCCCCGGCCCTGCTCGCCGGCCCGGGCTGCCTCGATGGCCGCGTTCAGGGCCAGCAGGTTCGTCTGGTGAGCGATTTCGTCGATGACGGACGTGATCTCGGAGATCTGCGTCGAGGCCCGGGAGATTTCGTCCATGGAGGCGACCGCCGCCGCCATCACCCGTTCCTCTCCGGTCCCGCCCTCCCGGTGCAAGGAGGTCGCCCGAACGATGCGTTCCGCCGTACCCCGAATCTGGCCCACCAGCTCCCCGAGGGACCGCGCCGTCTGGTTGAAGGAGCTCGCCAGCTTCCCGATCACATCGTCCCGCTCGACCTCGACGCCTCTCGTGAAATCCCCGACGGCCATGGCGCCGGAGACCTCCATGATCTCGTTCAGTTTCCGCTCCAGATACTCCAGCTCCTCACGCCGCTCTCTCTCCGCCTGCTTCTGCTCGACGAGATCCTTGACGAAGCCCACCGTGCCTGCATTCTCCCCGCGCTCGTTTCTGATGAGGGTCGCCGAGATCAATGCAGGAATGTCCCGGCCGTCCTTTCGACGAACCATGACCTCCAGGTTCTTCACGCGACCCCTCGGATCCGCGCGCATCGCCCGCATGATGTTCTTGGCGATTTCGGGAGTGGGATAGAACCGCGCCGCCGACTCGCCGAGGATCTCCGCAGGCTCGTAGCCGAACAGCTCCTCGGCTCCGGCGTTGAACATGGTCACGAGACCGGCCGCGTCGGTCGCGATGATGGAGTCCGGGCACTCCCGGAGCGCCGTGAGGAGCTCGACGTTGTGCTTCGCGCTCAGAGCCCTCTCGTCTTGCTTCGAACGCCCGTCGCGAATTCGGCGCCACCTCAAATTGAGCTTCCTCGGAGGAGAACGGAAAGTTTCTTAGAAGGCACGGGGGAAGACGCTGCACCTAGCTGCGGCGGTGCCGCGGTTGCTGCGCCGAAGCGATAGTCCCTATTACCTTCTAAGAAACCGTTCTCTTTGGACATCGCAAGACTTCACGCTGACCAACTTCAGTTACGATCCCGGCTCATGAGCGTCCGCAACTATTTTCCCCTTTTTCTCGCGTGCGCGCTCGTCGCCTCCGCCTGCCGGAAGCCCGAGACGAAGCCCGTCTCTCCCACTCCCGCTCCCGAGCCGACGCGCGCGGTGTCCTCGATCCGGTTCGAGGACGTGACGAGGGTCTCGGGCGTGGCGTTCACGCACGTGAACGGCGCCGCCGGAAAGAAGTGGATGCCCGAGACGATGGGCTCCGGGGTAGCCGCGTTCGACGCGGACGGCGACGGCCGTATCGACCTCCTCTTCGTGAACGGCCGCTACTGGGCGGGAGACCCGCGCGGCGCGGCAGGACAGCCCACGCTCGCCTACTACCGCAACGTGACGGAGCCCGGCGGAGCGATCCGCTTCGAAAACCGCACGAAGGAAAGCGGGCTCGCGATCTCTCTCTTCGGCATGGGCGCCGCGGTCGGCGACGTCAACGACGACGGATTTCCCGACGTCGTCATCACGGGCCTCGACGACATCCGGCTCTTCGTGAACGACGGGAAGGGCCGCTTCCGCGACGCGACGAAAGGGTCCGGCCTCGCGAGCACGGGATGGGGGACGTCGGCGGCGTTCGCGGACTTCGATGGAGACGGCATCCTCGATCTTTTCGTCGGCGAGTACGTCAACTGGACTCCGAAGACGGACATGTACTGCTCGCTGGACGGCAAGACGAAGTCCTACTGCACGCCCGAGCGCTATCCCGGCACGCCCTCGCGCCTTTACAAGGGCCTCGGCGGCGGGCGCTTCCGCGACATCACGAAGGAAGCGAACCTCGTGAATCCGCTCGGCAAGGCCCTCGGCGTCGCCGTGCGCGACCTCGACGGCGACGGACGCATCGACATGGTCGTCGCGAACGACACGTCTCCGAACAACCTCTGCCGGAACGAGAAGACCGTGAACGGCGTCCCGGTGTTCCGCGACGTGGCGGTCGAGGCCGGCGTCGCCGTAGGAGAGGACGGGCGCGCGCGCGGGGCGATGGGCGTCGCGTTCGGAGACACGAAGAACGAGGGCGGAGCCACTCTCGTGATCGGCAACTTCTCGAACGAGATGTGGTCCGTCTGGAGCGCCGGGCCGAAGGGCGACTTCTTCGTGGACGAGTCGGTGCAGAGCGGCATCGGGCGGACGTCCCTCCTGCCGCTCACGTTCGGCGTCGCATTCGCCGACTTCGACCTCGACGGCGTTCTCGATCTCGTCGGCGTGAACGGCCATGTGGAAACCTCGGTCCAGGACGTGCAGCCGACCGTCACGTACCGGCAGCCGCCGCTCCTCTACCGCGGGCTCGGCGCGGGCCGATTCGCCGACGTCTCGTCCCAGGCGGGCTCGGGCTTCCTCGCCCCGATCGTCGGGCGCGGCCTGGCCGTGGCCGATCTCGACGGCGACGGAAGACCCGACCTCGTCGTGACCGAGAACGGCGGCCCCGCGCGGATCTTCCGGAACGTCACGGAGACCTCCGCGCGTGCCGTGCGGCTCCAGCTCGCGACGAAGACGACGAATCGCGGCGCTCTCGGAGCCCGTGTCGTGTCTTCGGTGGGCGGCCGGAAGCGCATCGACGAGATCTCCGGCGGGGACGGCTACCTTTCGGCGAGCGACCGGACGGTCGTCATCGGCCTCGGCTCGGCGGCGAAGGTCGACTCGGTCGACGTCCGCTGGCCGGACGCGACCACGGCCTCGGCGAAGGACCTCGCCCCGGGCCTCTACCGCTGGGTCGAAGGCGAGGCGCCGGCGGCGGTGGAACGCTAGGCGTTCGTCACCTGAGCCCCAGCTCCTCGAGGTCCAGCTCGTACTGGATCCGATTCAGCACGTCGTCGCCGATGACTTCCTCCTGGCGCAGCTTGAGGAGCTGGTCGCGCTGGACGTCCAGTGCTTCGCGGCGCAGCACCTTCGTGGTGCCGACCGTCGCGAGCCCCGCGGGCGCCTCCCCCTCGAGCCCCTTCAGAGCCCGGACTCTCTGCACGTATTCCTGCCTCACGGGATGAACCTGGTGCGCGTGCATCTCGCCGGCGTCCATCTTTCCGTCGAGATGTCCGATCGCGGCCTCCGCGAGCGCGAGACGGGCATGGCGCTCCTCGCGCTCGGCGGTCCGGTCCTCCGCGACGCGGAGCCAGCGGATGAGAGGGGGCAGCGTGAGGCCCTGGATCAGGAGCGAGCCGAGAATGACGGCGAACGTGAGGAAGATGAGAAAGTTGCGTGCCGGGAACGGGCTTCCGTCCGCGAGCGCGAGCGGGAGCGAGAGCGCGGCCGCGAGCGAGACGACGCCGCGCATCCCAGCCCAGCCCACGATCGTCACGGCTTGCCAGGGCGGATATGGATGCGTCTTCCGGAAGCTCTCCGACAGAAACCGCGGCAGATACGCCCCCGGGAACATCCACAGGAGGCGGACGAGCACCATGGCGCCGAACGCCGCGAACACACCGTCCACGACCGTGGGCCAGGGCCGGTCGAGGCCGCGCAGGATCATCGGGAGCTGGAGCCCGATGAGGACGAACACGAGCGCGTTGAGGAGGAACACGAGGGTCTGCCAGACGGCGGTTCCCTCCAGCCGCGCCGCGGACGACCAGATGTGGGGCACGTAGCGGCCCTGCAGCAGACCTGCCACGACCACGGCGAGGACGCCCGAGACGTGCAGGCGTTCCGCCACAATGTAAACGAGGAACGAGACGAGGATGGACGCCGTCGTCGCGAGGACCGGTTCGTCCAGGAAGCGCTGGACCCAGACGAAGAGGAACCCCATCGCGAGCCCCACGGCGATGCCCCCCGCGACCAGAGCCAGGAACTCGAGCACGCCCGACGCGATCGAGAACGAGCCCGTCACGACGGCGGCCGTCGCGAACTTCAGGAGCACGAGACCCGTCGCGTCGTTCACGAGGCTTTCCCCTTCGAGGATGGTCACGATCTGGCGCGGAAGGTGCAGCCGCTGCGCGATCGCGGTGGCGGCGACGGCGTCCGGCGGCGACACGATCGCGCCGAGCACGAGGGCCACGGCCCAGCCGA
This sequence comes from Thermoanaerobaculia bacterium, assembly GCA_035455045.1. Classification (GTDB taxonomy): domain Bacteria; phylum Acidobacteriota; class Thermoanaerobaculia; order UBA5066; family UBA5066; genus Fen-183. The sequence continues at coordinate 7,414 of DATIFW010000171.1, forward strand.
TTCCCGGGACGAGCGCGTGGACGGCCGCCGCGACCGCCGTCATCGTCGCGATGACGAGGCCCACCGCCAGAAGCGTGATCGAGAACAGGTTCGT
>DATIFW010000172.1:0-4851 GCA_035455045.1 Thermoanaerobaculia bacterium
CAGGTACGTCGACTTGCCGCCCATGTTCGGGCCCGTGAGGACCACGAGGTGCTCCCCCTCGCCCCCGAGAGCGGCGTCGTTCGGAACGAAGGGCTCGCGCGGGCGCAGCGCCTCGACGACCGGGTGGCGTCCGCCCTCGACGAGGAGCACGGGCTCGTCCACGACGAGCGGCCGCACCCAGCCGCCGGCCCGCGCCGTGCGCGCCAGGGAGACGAGCGCGTCGAGGAGACCGAGGCGCGCCGAGGCCCCGAGGATGCGCGACGATTCCGCGACGACCTCCGCGACGAGGTCGAGAAACAGCTCCTGCTCGCGGCCGGCGAGGCGCGCGTCGGCGGAGCGCAGCTTCTCGTCCACCTCGACGAGCTCCGGTGTCGCGTAGCGCTCGACGTTCGCGAGCGTCTGCCTCTTCAGAGCACCCTCGGGAACGCGCGCCCGCGCCGAGGCCGGCACCTCGAAGACGTGCCCGACGACCTGGTTGAACTTCACGCGCAGCGTCGGAATGCCCCGTCGGGCGCGCTCTTCCCCCTCGACGCGCGCGAGGAGGGACGCGGACTCGCGGCGCAGGGCGCGCACCTCGTCCACGACGGAATCCACGCCGTCGCGGAAGATCCCGCCCTCTCGTGCGTGAGGCGGCGGTTCGGGCACGACGCGCCTCGCGATCGCCTCGCCCAGCGCGAACGGGACGCCTTCGGCCGACGCTTCACCGCCGGGCGCGAGAATCGGAGCGCGTACCGCGCCCAGGTGGGTCCCGACTCGGCCCGCCCGCAGGAGGCCGTCGCCGAGCGATGCCAGGTCGCGCGGGGAGCCGGCGCCGACCGCGAGGCGCGCGAGCAGGCGCGGGAGATCGGGAATCTCTCGAAACGCCGAGGCGAGGCTCTCGAGGCGCGCCGCGTCCTCCTGGAGCTCCTCGACACCGTCCAACCGCGCCTCGATCTCGGCCCGGCGGCCGAGCGGCCTTTCGACGAGCCGCCGGAGGGCGCGCGCGCCGAAGGACGTGCCCGTGCGATCGAGGAGCGAGAACAGCGTTCCCTTCGGCCCGCCGTCGCGCGCCGAGCGGAACAGCTCGAGGTGTCCGGACGTCACGGCGTCCACGACGAGGCCGTCGTCCGGCGCCTCGGAGCGCAGCGAGCGCACGTGGTCGCAGTCTGCACGCTGCGTGGCTCGCGCGTACGACAGCAGCGCCGCCGCCGCATCGGCGGCAGCGCCCGCGCCGGTCAGGCCGAACGGCTCGAGCGTGGCCGTTCGGAAATGACGCTTCAGGAGATCCACCGCCACGGCCCCGCGCGGCGACTCGTCCCTCAGCGACGTGAGCGAAGGCGCGTCGGCGCCGGACGCCGCCAGAGACGACGTGAGCGCCTCGGCGGCGGCCCGGTCGGACGGGAAGACGACGAGCTCCCGCGGCATCCGGCGAAGCAGCCACTCCGTGAGCGTCGCCCGATCGGGCAGCTTCACGACGACGAAATCTCCTGTGGAGAGATCGAGCGTGGACACGGCCGCGCCGTCGCCGTTCCACGTGACCGCCGCCATCTCGTTCGGCCGCCGCGCGTCGAGGCGCTCCGGGTCCACGATCGTGCCGGGCGTCACGACCCGGACGATCCTGCGGGCCACCAGGGCCCGGCCTTTCGCCGGCGCCTCCGTCTGCTCGCTGATCGCGACCTTCTTCCCGGCCGCGACGAGCCGGGCGAGATACGGCTCGAGAGCGTGCTGCGGGATGCCGCACATGGGGGCCTCCACGTCGCTGTCCTTGTGGCGCGCAGTCAGGACGAGGCCGAGGAGAGGCGCCGCGTACGTCGCGTCCTCGAAGAACATCTCGTAGAAGTCGCCGAGGCGGTAGAGAAGGAGGGCGTCCCCCGCCTCCCGCTTGAGAGCCCAGTACTGCTCGAGCATGGGCGTCGCGCGCATGTGGAGGCGGGGATGCTAGCATCGCGGGGAGGCGGCGGATGCTCATCCTTTCGCTCGACACGGCCTCGCCATTCCCGTCTCTGGCAATCGGAGGCGGCGACTGCCCCGAGATGACCCGTCCCCTTCCCCGGAACGCGGCCGAGAGCCTGCCGGCCGCGCTCGGGGCTCTCCTCGCCGACGCCGGCCGGACGGTCGCGGAGCTCGGGCGCGTCGCGGTCATCTCCGGCCCGGGATCCTTCACGGGACTGCGCGCGGGGCTCGCTTTCGCCCGCGGGCTCGCGCGCGGGCGCGGCATTCCTCTCGTCCTCGTCCCCACGTTCGCCGCCGCCGACGAGGCGAGGTCCGAGCCTCCGGACGCCGTCTTCGTCCTCGATGCCGGCCGGGGAGACGTCCACGCAGCCGTGCGCACGGGGGGCCGCGTCGGGGACGCGATGCCTCCGCGCCCGAGGTCCGAGGTCGAGGCCGACGCCGCCGTCCGGCGGCTTTCCGTCGTGGATCTCGGCCAGGAGGACCTGCCTCTCGCCGCCGCCGCCGGGCGCCTCGCGGCGCAGGACGAGACCGGCTCGCACACCGTCGTCTACGGAAGGCCGAGCGCCGCCGAGGAAAAGCGGGGCCGCCTGGAGACTCTGGAAGGCACATGAGCGCCCTCCCCGAGCCCCTGACGCTGCGTGACGCGCGCCATGCGGACCTCGACGGAATCGCCGGCCTCGAGCAGGTCTCTTTCCCGGTGCCCTGGAAACGCGAGTACTTCGAGGTGGAGATCGGGGCCCCCTGGCGCTTCAACCTCGTGGCCCTTTGCGGCGGCACGCTCGCGGGCTATGTCTTTTGCGCTTACGCAGGGGGCGAAGTCCACGTGAACAAGATCGCCGTCGCGCCGGCCTTTCGCCGACAGGGCGTCGCTTCGGCTCTCATGGACGAGGTCTTCGCCTTCGCCTCCCGCGTCGATGCCGAGGAGATGTACCTCGAGGTGCGCGTCTCGAACCACCGGGCACAGGCGTTTTACGCCGGTCTCGGGTTCTCCGAAACCGGCCGCAGGGCGCGTTATTACTTCGACGGAGAGGATGCTCTCGTCATGGTCCGGAAACTTCCCGGACCGAGACGCCTTGACGGCCCCCCGGCCATGAAGGGAGACTCCGGTCACTGACAGATTTCACCCGAGGAGGTGTCGATGCAGACCATCACGGACGAGGTCAAGCACGAGCTCGCGAGCCAGAACGAGGAATTCCGCACTCTCCTGCGCGATCACCACGATCACGAAAAACGGCTCGCCGAGCTCGCCTCGAAGACTTTCCTCTCCACGGACGAAGAGATCGAGGAGAAGCGCCTGAAGAAACACAAACTGCACCTGAAAGACCGGATGGAAGAGATCGTGCGCGAGCACCGCGCGCGCGTCTCGGCGCACTAGGCCCCCTTGACCGATTCGCCTTCGTCCGCCCCGCGGCGCGGGGTGCGCCGGGGGATTTATGCGCTGCCCGCGCTCTTCACCGCGGGAAACATCCTCTGTGGCTATCTCTCGCTCGACGCGTCCTCGCAGGGCGCTTTTGACTACGCCGCGAAGCTCGTGTTCCTCGCGGCCATCCTGGACGGGCTGGACGGGCGCATCGCGCGCTGGACGGGCACCACGTCCGCGTTCGGCGAGCAGCTCGATTCGCTCGCGGACATCGTGAGCTTCGGGGTCGCGCCTGCCTTTCTCGTCTATCGCTGGGGGCTCGCGGACTTCGGCCGCGCCGGGCTCGTCGCGTCCTTCCTGTTCGTCGTCTGCGGGGCCTCGCGCCTTGCGCGCTTCAACGTCCAGATCCACGTCGTCGACAAACGCTGGTTCGTCGGCCTCCCGATCCCGTCGGCCGCGGGCGCTCTCTGCGCCCTGATCTGGGCCCTGCCGGCCTCGGCCCTCACGGACACGCTCCGCGCCGTCTTCCTTGCCGTCACGGCCGTGCTCGCGTTCCTCATGGTCTCGACGTTCCGGTACCGGTCGTTCAAGGACGCCGACGTGAAGTCACGGCGCGGCCGACTCTATTTCCTGCTCTTCGCCGCCGTCCTCGGGTTGATCTTCTGGCTCCGTCAGTACGCGCTCGCGGGCCTGCTCGTGACGTACGCGGCCTCCGCCCCCCTCGTCCGCCTTTTCGGAATCCTCCGCCCGAAGCCAGCCTCTTCATGACGGCGGGTCCGGTGGCCGGAAACCCATCCTTCCCGGTCGCGATCGTCGAGCCGACGACGCTTCTCGGCCGCGACGTGCGCGCCGTCCTCACGGAGCGGAGATTCCCCGCGTCGCGCATTCATCTCTTTCACCAGGCCGCGAACGACACGGGCCTTCTCGCTGCCGACGACGACGAAGTCGCCTTCGTCGCCCCGCTGACGCCCGACGCTCTCGAGACGAGCCGGATCGCCTTCCTGTGCGGCCGCGCGGCCGAGACGGCCAGCTTTCTCGCCACGAGAAAGGACGATGCCCTGGCGATCGATCTCTCCGGTGTCCGCAACGGCCAGGCGCTCGTGGTGCCGAAGGAGAGCGGCGATTCCCGACCGCTGCCGAAAGGAAACCTGTTTCTCACGCCGCATCCCGTCGCATTCGTCCTCGCGGAGTCGATCCGACTCGTCGAGACGCTCGCGCACGTCGCCGGCATCACCGCGGCCGTCGACCGGCCCGCGAGCGAGCTCGGCAAGGCTGCACTCGACGAGCTCTTTCAGCAGGCCCTCGCGCTCGCGACCTTCCGCCCGCTTCCGAAGGAGGTCCTCGAGACACAAGGGGTTTTCAACTTCTGGGTGCCGCCCGACTCCGGCGCGTTCGAGGAGGGCGTCCGCGAGGATCTCGCGGCCCTCCTGGGGCGGCCGATCCCCACGGCGATTCTCTCGGCTCGCAGCGGCGTCTTTCACGGTCATTTCCTTCGCGTCGAGCTGCGGCTCGAAGGGGAGGCTCCCCACGCGAAAGCCCTTCTCGAGAGTTTCCGCGCG
>DATIFW010000173.1:0-16055 GCA_035455045.1 Thermoanaerobaculia bacterium
GACAGCGGCCAACGTAGTCGCGCAGCGCGGCGGATTCCTGACCGGCGTCGCCGACGGCGCCGGCGCGGTCGAGGGACTCGTCCGGAGCCGCTGAAAAGCGCTGCTCGATGGAGTGGCGGCTCCGCCAGCGATCGAGCGCCCGGCTGCGCGCGATGGTGAACAGCCACGTCTTGACCGACGCGCGCGTCGCGTCGAACTTGCGTGCATCGCGCCACACCTGGATGAAGGCTTCCTGCAGCACGTCCTCGGCATCCCTCGCGTCCTTGAGGATACGGACGCAGAAGGCGAAAAGGACGGGTGCGTACCGGTCGTAGAAGAGACCGAACGCGTCGCGGTCGCCTGCGGCGATCCGCGCGAAAAGCTCGGGGTCGGCCGGCGTGCTCACGTTGAAACTGCGCGCAGCGTGCTCGCCCGGCCCGAAGGTGTCAAGCACCAGGTGGCTACGAAGTCGTTCCCGGGCGCGGATTGACGGTGCCGGACGGGGCCGGTACCGTCGTCCCATGTCGAAGAGAAAGCTCTCCAACGCGGGCGGTCAGCCGCCGCTGCCGTTCGACGCCGAGATCCCGCTTCCCGAAGAGGCCCGGCGCCGGTATTTGAACTACGCGCTCTCGGTCATCACGTCGCGCGCCCTGCCGGACGTGCGCGACGGCCTCAAGCCCGTGCAGCGCCGCATCCTCTTCGCGATGTTCCAGAATCTCCACCTGACTCCGGACGCGAAGTTCAAGAAGTCCGCGACCGTCGTGGGCGACGTCATCGGCAAGTACCACCCGCACGGCGACGTCGCGATCTACGACGCGATGGTGCGCATGGCGCAGCCCTTTTCGCTCCGCGCACCGCTCGTGGACGGGCACGGCAACTTCGGCTCGCTCGACGGCGACGCGGCGGCGGCCTATCGCTACACCGAGGCACGCCTCCAGCCGCTCGCGATCGAGCTCCTCTCCGAGATCCGCAGGAAGACCGTCGACTGGCGCCCGAACTTCGACGGCGTCCACTTCGAGCCCGTGGTCCTCCCGGCGCGGTACCCGAACCTCCTCGTGAATGGTGCGACGGGCATCGCCGTCGGCATGGCGACGTCGATCCCGCCGCACAATCCCGTCGAGGTTCTCGACGCCGCGATCGCGGCCGTGGACGACCGCGAGTCGGACCCGCTGCGCTTCATCAAGGGTCCGGACTTCCCGACGGGCGGGCTCCTCGTCTCCGGCAAGCGCGAGCTGCGAGCCCTTTACGAAAGCGGCCAGGGCACGCTGAAGCTGCGCGGCGAGTGGGAGGTCGAGGAGGGCGCGCGCGGGGCCCGGACGATCGTCGTCACGTCGATCCCGTACGCGCAGGAGAAGGCCGCTCTCGTCGCGAAGATCGCAGACGTCATCCTCGAACGGCGGCTCGCGTCCCTGGTCGACGTGCGCGACGAGTCGACCGAGGACGTGCGCATCGTCCTCGAGATCAAGCGCGAGGCCGACCCCGCGCTCGTCATGACCTATCTGTACAAGCACACGCCTCTCGAGACGACGGTGCCCGTGAACCTGACGTGCCTCGTGCCGACGGCGAACCCCGACGTGTGCGAACCCGCACGCCTTGGGCTCGCCGCGATCCTCCGGCACTTCCTCGACTTCCGGCTGGAAACGGTCCGGCGACGGTTCCTGTTCGACCTCGAGGAGCTGAAGCGGCGCCTCCACCTCCTCGAGGGCTTTCTCGTCATCTACGACGCGCTCGACGAGGCGATCCGCATCATCCGGAGGTCCGACGGGAAGGCCGACGCCGCCGGAAAGCTCATGAAGCGCTTCGCCCTCGACGAGGAGCAGGTCGAGGCGATCCTCGAGACGAAGCTCTACAAGCTCGCGCGCCTCGAAGTCGACGCGATCCGCGCCGAGCTGAAGGAAAAGACCGCCGAGGCGGCCATCATCGAGGCGATCCTGAAGTCGCCGAAGAGGCTCTGGAACGAGGTGAAAGGCGAGCTCGCCGAGGTGCGCGAGACGCTCGCCGGCGAAAAGCGCCGGACGAAGGTCCAGGCGAGCGTCGAGGAGCCGAGGTACGACGCGGAGGCCTTCATCCAGCACGAGGACGCCTACGCCGTCGTCTCGCAGGACGGCTGGCTGAAGCGCCAGCGCGAGATGAAGGACCCGAAGTCCACGCGCCTCAGGGAAGGCGACGAGGTGCTCGCGGTGCTGCAGGGCTCGACGAAGGAGGCGGCCGTCCTCTTCTCCAATCGAGGCACCGCGTACGTCCTGAGGCTGAACGACGTGCCGCCCTCGACCGGTTACGGCGAGCCCGTGCAGAAGATCTTCAAGTTCGGGGACGGCGAGCGCGTCGTCGCGGCCCTTTCCCTCGATCCACGGCTCGTGGCGGAGAAGAACGTGCTCCTCCTCGCCGCCACGCGGCGCGGCCTCGTCCTGAGGTTCTCGCTGGACCCGTTCCGCGAGGTGACGACGCGCGCCGGGCGGCGTTTCGCGAGGCCCGCGAAGGGCGACGAGATCGCCTCCGTCTTCGTGTGCCAGGAGAGCGACCTCGTGGCCCTCGCGTCGGAGAAGGGGCGCGCGATCCTCTTCCCCGCGAACGAGGTGCCCGTGCTCGCGGGGCCGGGCAAGGGTGTGCTCGGCTTCAAGCTCGCGCCGGACGACCGCCTCGTGGGCGCGGCGCTGTTCGGGGACGACGAGAAGCGGGCGACCCTCACGCTCGTGAACGGCAAGGGAACGGAGCACACGATCACCCGCCGCTACACCCCGGTCTCACGCGGCGGGAAGGGCTTCGAGCTGATCAAGAGAGACCGCTTCGTGAAAGCCCTCCAGCCGGAGATCGAGCTGGTCGAGTTCTCCTGATACGGATCGAGGGAAGTAAGATGAAAAAGGAGAGGAGAGAGGATTTCTATGAAACTGAATAGGAATTTGGAGCTCGCCCCCCTCTTCACTTTCATAGGCTCTTCCTCTTTCTTCTCTCTCTTCGAAAGCGAAGCAAAGCTGATGGAAGTTGTCCTCGCCGAGAAGTACGGCTTCTGCGCCGGCGTTCGCGTCGCGGACAAGCTCGTCCGCCTCGCCGCAAAGAAGGGCCAGAAGGGCGCGATCTTCGGGCAGGTCGTGCACAACGAAAGCGTCGAGAGCGAGATGGCGCGTCTCGGCTTTCCCACGGTGCACGATCTCGAGGCCGCGAAGGCCCACGACCGGCGCGTCGTCTTCTCGGCGCACGGCGTCGCGCCGTCCGTGCGCGCCGAGGCGGCGTCGCTGGGCCTCGCGACGATCGACACGACGTGCAAGTTCGTGACGGACATCCACAAGGAGATCGTGCGGTCGCTCGAGGACGGCTGTTTCATCGCGATCCTCGGTCAGGCCGACCACCGCGAGGTCGTCGGGTACACGAAGGACCTCGACCCCGCGCGCTACCGCGTTTTCTACCGGCTCGAGGAGGTCACATCCTTCGACTGGTCGCGCATTTCGCGCGTGAAGATCGTCTTCCAGACCACGATCAACTCCGAGTCGTTCGCGCCGCACGTGGAGGAGATCCGCCGGCGCGTTCCGGACACGCGCGTCGCCGACACGATCTGCTACGCGACGAAGGAGAACCAGGACGCGCTCCGCGTCCTCTGCGACGATCCCGCGGTCGACGCGATCGTCGTCATCGGCGGAAAGAACAGCAAGAACACGAAGGAGCTCGCGCGGATCGCGCAGGCGAGAAAGCCGACGTTCCTGATCGGCACGGCCGCCGAGCTCGACGTCGCCAGGTTCGCCGGGATGAAGAAGGTCGGCGTCTCGGCGGGAGCGTCGACGCCGGATTACGACGTCGAGGCCGTGGTCGAGAAGCTCAAGAAGACCCCGTCGTGAGCGCCTCCGCCGTGTGAATGCCCGTCATGGCGACTGACATCGCGTCTTGACGAAGACGTGCCACGGCTCTTGCGGGCCTGTAACACCGGCTAGCGGGACGCACGGGGTGGATCGGAACCCGGCCGGCTGTCGAGCGGGTCTGCCGGATAGCCCAACCCGACCCAGTCGAAGCGGCCGTTCGGGCGGTGGCAGTCGAGGCAGTTGAGCGCCTTGGTCGCCGGACGGACGCCGTGGAAGATTCCCATGTAACGCGTCGTGTCCCTCCAGGTGAACCTCGCGTCCTTGACGCCGTAGGTCGCGAGCGCGGCGTTCTTCACGGCTTCGTCCAGCTTTCCGTCGGCGAAGAACTCCTCGACGTTGACCGGAACGACCCAGTCCTTCCCCGTGAGAAGGGGAAGCTTTCCCTTGTGAAGCTTGAACGGAAAGAGGCGGGCCTTCGGATCGGAGCGATCACCTTGCGGGGCGAACATGGCGACCGTCCCGTCGGAAAGAGTCCGCACGGGCTCTCCGAGAAGCGTCGCCGCCGAGAGCCCGTTCCACCATGCATAGACCGGCGTGACGTCCTTGACGAGCGTGATCGTCGCGCTGTACTTGTCCTTTTCCGGGTTGTATTTGGGCTTCGACCAGTCGCGGGCCATGTCCGTCGGATCGGTCCGGGCGAAGCTCGGGATGTGGCAGCTCGCGCAGGCGACGCGCCCGGCATGTCGGTTCAGTGACTTGACGGTGTGGGGAGACGGGCCGTGGCACTCGGCCGTGTCGCATGAGAGAGGCTTCTTCGGCATGTCGGTCGCCGAGAGATCGGCCCCGCGCCCACGGACGCGATGGTCCTCACCGGCGTGGCAGTCCACGCACTGCATGTTCGCGCCGTCCTTTCCCATGTGGACGTCGTAGTCGCGGTCGGTGTCGACGAGAACGTACTCGAGGTCGCCCCGCTTGAAGTTGCGCCCGCCTCCCGACGCCGCGTGACACCTCAGGCACATGGTGCGCGTCGGGAGAGAGATCCGCTTCGACACCGAGTCGAGGCCCTCCTGGTTCTTCCAGAGGATCGGCTTCCACCGCCACCTGCCGTCGGCCTCCTGGAAGACGTCGCGCTGGTATCCGGCGGCGTGACACTGGAGACAGTCGATGTTCTCGAGTTGTTCCTTCGAGATCGTGTCGGAAGGTTTGATGCCGAAACCCGCATGGCAGGCCGAGCAGCCCTTCGTGATCACCTCGCCGCGCGAATTCTTCACGGCTCCGATCCAGTTCGCCGCCGGAGCGGTGCAGAAATCGTTGATCGTGTTCATCTTCCCGAGGAGCCTTCCCTTCGAGTTGACGAGGGCGGGCGTCTCACCCTTCCACTGGTAGTGCTGGGAGTGGAAGAACGTCCTCGCGTCCTTCTCGTGGCAGGTCAGGCACGTTTTCGTGCCCTCATAGTGCTGGAAGTACTCGCCGTGAGGTTTCTTCTCGGAAGAGGCGGGGGGGCCGGCGAGCGCCGGCCCCGTGAGGGCGAGGAGGAGGAGCGGCAGGGCGAGTCGCATGGAGGGCCTCGTCTAGAACCGAGCCGTCAGCCCGAGCGTGACCATCGAGGCGTTCTTGTAGGCGGGGAAGCCGAGGACAGGCGTCTCGTCGAGGTTCTTCGGTGCGCCGAGGGGGAAGCCCGAGTTGGAATAGGCGTAGTCGTAATGGATGAAGCTCAGCTTGCCGATGAAGTTCTTCGTGATGCGGTGGGTGACGTAGGCCTCGTAGACGTCTCCGCGCGTGGAGGTCTTCGGACCGAGAATGTCGTCCTCGGCGAGGGCGAAGTTGAACCAGTACTGCGAGCCGTGGTTGTACTCGAAGCCGATCTTCGTCCTGTCCTGTTTCAGGTTAAGCCGCACGCCGGCGTAGACCATCCAGCCCGTGTGGGTCTCGGGCACGTCGAAGGGATCGGCGAAGAGGCCGCCGAACGGCGTCGTCACGTTCTCGGGATGGGATTGGCTGATGTTGCCGCTCACGAACCAGTCGAGCGGCCCGTCGCGCCGGATCAGGAGCAGGCTGCCGAGATCCAGATCGCCGAGGTTCTTGGAAGGGGTGAATCGGAGGACGACGGGGGCATTGATGGGCGCCCCCGTCACCGGATCGTTCGGAAGTACGAGCAAGCCGTTGAAGCCGTCTGGAAGGTCGAACGCGTGAGCCCAGGTCGCCTGGATGAACATCTTCTCGGTGGAGTAGATGTCCCAGTTGACGCCGAAGAGGTGTGCGTCCTTGAGGCGATCGGCCGGAAGCTTGAGCACCTCTCCATTCCCGAAGCCGGACTCGTAGCCGACGCCGTAGCAGATACGGACCGTGGACTCGTCGCTGACGTGGTAACCCAGCGTGATGCCGTCGAACTGGTAGTCCACCACCGAGCCCAGCGGCGTGCCGCCGCGCATCTCGTCCTGTCTCAGGTTGAGAGGCGCGCCGCCCGTGGAGGGACGGCGGCCGATCGAGAGGTAAAGCGGCGTCGAGAACATGTTCTTCCAGTCGAAGTAGGCGCGCTCCACGCGCAGGATGTCGGAGTTCGGAACGCCCGCCGTCGTGCCGTCGAAGTTGATCTGCGTGGCGCCGCCCGAGTAGACCTGTACGCCCGTGGAGTCTCCCCACACCTTGTACATGGACAGGCGGGCGTCGAAGTCGATGTCCTTCGAGACATTCGCCTTCAACCTGAGACGCAGCCGGCTCGTGTACAGGATGTCGTTGTCGTGGGAATAGCCGTCGACATGCGTGTTCGACATGAGCATCGGGAAGAGCTGCTGCTGCATCTGGGGCGTGAACATCCCCACGGCCGACTTGAGCTGGCTGAACGTGAGGTTGTTCGTGAAATAAAGATAGTTCGCGTAGTTCTGTGCGATGAACTTGCCGACCTCGTCGAGGCTCTGCGGCGGATGGCCGGTGGAGCCGAAGTAGAAGAGCGTGTTGACGAGGTTGTTCTGGAACTTCAGGCCGTCGAACCTCGGCGCGACGTCGGCCCGAATCGTGTGGGCCTCGAATCGGAAGTCGCCGGTGAAGTTGACGCGGTCGAGGGCGGATTTCTTCTCCAGCTTCTCGGTGCGTTTCTCGCCCTGCTCGGTCTTGTTCTCGAGCTCCTCGACGCGTTTCTTCAGCTCTTCCACTTGCTTTGCGTCCGCGGCTGCCGGAGCCGGCGTGGGATCCGGCGGCGCCTGGGCCTGAAGCCGAAAGGCGGCGAGGCCGAGCGCGAGAGCGAGGGTGAACGGGCTGGTCGGCTTTCTCATGGCGGTCTCCTCAGCCGCAGGTGGCGGGGCTCTCGGAATCCGCCGCGTGGTCGACCGCGAATTTTTGGATCTTCCTCAGCATGTCGGGCGTGATGACGTCGGGGACCTTGCCGCCGCCGTGCTTCTCGTCCACGACGTTCTTGTGGGAAGACTGGAACTTCTTGACGAAGAAGCGCTCCCACTGCTCCTGCGTCAGGGTCAGGGGGGCGTATTCGCCCGCCTTCGCGTTGGGGCCGTGGCAGGACTTGCAGTGCTCCTTGTAGAGCTCCTGGCCGGTCGGCTCCTTGGCGGCGCGGGCGGCCGCGGAGACGACGAGGAGGACGAGAAGCCCGCAGAACGTCAGGAGAAAGGGGCGAATCGTACGCATGGCGTTCCTCCAAGATGTTGCATTTCCATCTATATAACTATATAGCCATGTTCGCCCTAGCGCTTTGATGCAGATGGATCAAGAGGCCTCGTCGGAGGAACCCCTTGGGAGGGCAGATGGAGATGTCTTTCCGGGTCAGAGCGGGGCGGCGGGACGGGCAGAGGCCGTTGTGGCCTCGTCAGGCGATCCTCGAGGCTCGCCGGCTACGTTCGTCCGAGAATCCCGTTCGCGCGTTCGGTCATGTGGGGAAAGAGGTGCGACGGCACGCTATGGCCCGCCGTGCTCACCATGTAGCGGGCGCAGCTCGCCGTCAGGGCATCATGCCCATGCCGCGGCCGCCGTTCATCATGTTCCCCATCACGACGTAGCCGTCGTTCGTGGCGTTGTCGTTGACGACCGCGTAGGCCATCACCATTCCCGTCGAGCCCTGGGTGAGCCGCACCCGAACCTGGAGGCCCGTGTCACCCGTGCCGAAGCGCGAGTGGACGTTTGCGAGCACGCCGTTGAACTGGTGGGACGAGTAGCCGGCGATCGAGAACGGGAGGCTCGTCACGCCCGTGCCCGACGGCGCCGAGCCGTCCGAGTCCAGGATCTCCACGACGCCGTTCACCGCCGTCGAATTCGTGTTCACGACGTTCACGTTGACGCGATTCCCCGGCTCGGGGAGCAGGCCCAGCATGTGCATCGCGAAGTCGTCCATTCCGAAGGAGCCGCCCATCATCGGCATCGAGCGGAGCGACATCGTCGACGGCATCCCCATGAACGAGAGGCCGTAGGCGCCGCCGCCGCCACCGTTGTTGTAGACGCGTACGACGGCGGAGACCGGCGCCCCCGCGACGATCCGGATGTTTCCGGCGCCCCTCGGGACGCCGAATGTCGTCGAGAGGAGGTCGGGCAGATAGACGACCGGCTGGGCCAGCGTCATCGGAACGGTCACGGCCGGGGCCGCGCTTGCCGCATCCGCGGAGTGGAAGTAGAGCGTGGCGGCGACGGGAACGCTCTGGCATCGAATCCAGAGGTCCGTCTGGAAGAACGCGCCGTTCTTCCCGTCGACCCGGACGGCGGCAGGGACGACGATCTCGGATGACATGCCGTCGAAGGGCCCGTTCTGCATCCCGCCCATCTGCGCGGCCGCCGGGAGGGTTATCGCGAGGAGAAGGAGAAGGGCAAGGCGTCGGGCGGAGCGTGTTTGAGAAACCATCGAATCCCCTTGACAACTATATGACAATCTAATTATAGATCAATCCTGTATCTCGGCGAGAGTCCCCGGGGCGCTCGGCGACTCAACTGCGGCGCCGGCGCCCGAAGATCGCGTCGGCCTTGCCGCGCGCCTCGCGCTCGACGCCCTCGCAGACGATCGAGCAGATCTTCAGGAGGGTCGGATCCGCGATCCGGTAGACGGTGCGCGTGCCGTCCTTGCGCCGGTCCACGAGAGCCGAGCCGTGGAGGACGGCCAGGTGCTTGCTCACGTTCGCCTGCGTGCCGCCCACTTCCTGGAGGATCTCGCCCACGGAAGCCTCGCTCCGGAACAGACGCCTCAGGATCTTGAGGCGCATGGGCTCGGACAGGGCGCGGAAGCGCAAGGCAACTTCGTCGCAGGCGGCGTCCGTGAGCGGGAGGTGCGCGTTCATCGTCATATGGCGATCATGGGGGCCGCAAACGGCGAGGTCAAGAAAGCCGATGCAGGGCCCGACGGGCCCTGAAATCACCCTCACGTGAAGCGGCCGGAGCCCGGCCCGCAGGCGCCTCCGCCTCCGCTTCCGACGGACGAGCCTCCGGGGGCAAAGCGCGAGACGAGCTTCTCGATGTCCTCGCTCCCGCACTGGGGGCACGTCACCCCGGAATCGTCGAGGCCGGCGGCGACGAGCTCCTCGAACGTCGCACCGCATTTCTCACACGTGAATTCGTAGAGGGGCACGGGATCCTCCTCAGGCGTCCCAGGACTCGAGGGCCCACGTGATGACATGGGGACAGGGCCCGGTGCCCGCCAGCGCCTTGAGCACCGCGCGCAGCTTCGGGACCTCCTCGTCGGCGACGAAGGACATGATGATCGTCGACGTCTTCGGAAACGCCGCCGAGCCTAGGTGGCGGCCCGACGAGCCGATGCCTCGGGCGTCGACTTCGGTGTAACCGGCCACCCCGGCGCGCTCGAGGGCGATTTCGACGTCCTCGCGACATTCGGTGCCCGCGAGGACCATGAGCATCTTCACGCTTCTTCCTCCTCCGCCGGCGGGACGCCTGCGGCCTTGACGTACATGAAGTAGAGGAGCGGGATCACGATGAGGGTCAGGGCGGTCGCGACGACGACGCCCGAGATGAGCGCGACGGCGAGGCCCTGGAAGATCGGGTCGAGGAGGATCACGGCGCCGCCCGCGACGAGCGCGAGGGCCGTGAGGACGATGGGCCGGAAGCGGACCGCGCCGGCCTTCACGACGGCCTCTTCGAGCGGCTCGCCCGCGGCGAGCTCGAGGTTGATGAAGTCGACGAGGAGGATCGAGTTCCTCACGATGATCCCGGCGAGCGCGATGAAGCCGATCATCGACGTGGCCGTGAAGAAGACGCCGAAGGCCGCGTGCGCGGGCAGGATGCCGATGAGCGTGAGCGGGATCGGCGCCATGATGATGAGCGGCGTCACGAACGACCGGAACCAGCCCACGACGAGGACGTAGATGAGCACGAGGACGGCCGCGAAGGCGATCCCCATGTCCCGGAAGACCTCGACCGTGATGTGCCACTCGCCGTCCCACTTCAGGGCGTAACGGTTCGAGTCGGTCGGGAGCGACGTGTTGAAGATCTCGAGCGGCCTGCCGTCGGGCCCGCGGAGGGCGCCGATCTTCTTCTTCATGTCGAGGATGCCGTAGACGGGCGCTTCCGCCACGCCGGCCATCTCGGCGAGGACGTACGTCACGGGCTGCAGGTTCTTGTGGTACACGAAGGGCGCCCGTTTCCCCTCGGTGGCGGTCACGAGCTCGCGGATCGGGACGAGCTTCCCGGCCATGGACGGGACGGTCGTTGCGAGGAGGCCGTCGAGTCCGGAGCGCTGCGCGCGGTCAAGCCTCAGGACGATCGGCACCGGCTCGCGCGCCGTGTCGACGCGGAGGAGCCCCGCGTCCATTCCCTCGAGCGCGATGCGCAGGGTCTTGACGACCACCTCGGGCGTCACGCCGCTCCGCATCGCCTTCTCGCGGTCGATCGCGACTTCGAGCTTCGGAGAGGCGTCCTCCACGAGCCAGTCCGTATCCACGACGCCGGGAGTGGACTCGAAGATTCCTCGGACCTCCCGCGCCAGTGCGATCCGCCGCGCCGGGTCCGGTCCGTAGATCTCGGCGACCATCGTCGAGAGGACCGGCGGGCCCGGAGGCACCTCCGTGACCTTCACGTTCGCGTTCAGGGCCTTCGCGGCCGCAGTGATCCGGTTCCGGATCTCCTTGGCGATCGAGTGGCTGTCCTTTTTCCGCTCGCCCTTCGGCGCGAGGTTCACCTGCAGGTCGGCGACGAGCGGGCCCGAGCGCAGGAAGTAGTGCCGCACGAGGCCGTTGAAGTTGAACGGAGCCGACGTGCCCGCGTAGACCTGCACGTCGGCGACCTCGGGCTGGCCCTTCACGAGCGTCGCGAGCGTGCGCGCGGCGGCCGCGGTCGCCTCGAGCGTCGTGCCCTCGGGCATGTCGAGGACGACCTGCAGCTCGCTCTTGTTGTCGTACGGCAGCATCTTGACCTTCGCCGCCCGGACGAGGAAGAGGCCGCACGAAAGGAAAAGCAGGACGACGACGCTCCCGAGAAGAGCCCACCGGCGCGCCGGGCGCGCCAGGAGCGGCGTGAAGAGCTTCCGGTAGAAGCGCAGGAGGCGGTCCTCGGCGGGAGCCTCGGCCCCGGCCTTGAAGTGGGCCTCGCCCTTGAGGTGCTCCTCGGCGAACTTCCGGAACAGGCGGAACGTGAGCCACGGCGAAACGACGAACGCGACGAGCAGCGAGAAGACCATCGCGGCCGAGGCGTTCACGGGGATCGGGCGCATGTAGGGGCCCATGAGGCCGGACACGAACGCGAGCGGGAGGAGCGCGGCGACGACCGCGAACGTCGCGAGGATCGTCGGGTTGCCGACCTCGTCCACGGCGTAGATCGTCGCGAGGCGCGGCTCGCCCCAGCCCAGCTCGTAGTGCCGGTGGACGTTCTCGACGACGACGATCGCGTCGTCCACGAGGATGCCGATCGCGAAGATGAGCGCGAAGAGCGTGACGCGGTTCAGCGTGTACCCGAAGAGGTACGACGAGAAGAGCGTGAGGGCGAGAGTCGCGGGAACGGCGACGAGGACGACGACCGCCTCGCGGCGTCCGAGGAAGAGCGCCATGAGGATGACGACGGACAGAGTCGCGAGCCCCACGTGGAAGATCAGCTCGGACGACTTCTCGTCCGCCGTCCTGCCGTAGTCCCGCGTCTTCCTGACCGTCACGTTCGAGGGGACGACCGGCCCCCTGAGGCCCTCGAGCCGCACGTCCAGCTGCTTCACGAGCTCGACGGCGTTCGTGCCCGGCTTCTTCGCGACGGCGAGCGTCACGGCGGGCGCGTCCTCGCCGGCCTTCGTGAGCATCCAGGCGTACTGGGCGGGCTCCTCGGGGCCGTCCGCGACGGCCGCGACGTCCTTGAGCCAGACCGGCTTTCCGTTCACGACGCCGATCACCGCGGACCCGACGTCCTCGGCGCGGCGGAAGAGGGAGCCGACCTCCACGGGGACCTCGGCGTTGCCCGAGGCGAAGCTGCCGGCGGGGAGGCGCCAGTTGAGGCCCGAGAGGGCGCCGTAGGCCTGGACGAGCGAGACGCCGTACGAGGCGAGGCGGTCGCGGTCGAACGTGACATTCACGACGCGGCGCTGACCGCCGAGGACGGTGACCTGCGCGACGCGCGGGTGGCGCGTGAAGTCGGCCTTCACCTCCTCGGCGACCTGCCGCAGCTGCATCGGCGTCGCGCCCTTCGAGAAGAGCGTGTACGCCGCGACAGGGACGTCGTCGATCCCGCGCGGGATCACGACGGGCGGCAGGGCGCCGGGCGGGAGGGCCGGCTGGAGCTCGGCGACCTTGGCGTGGACGCGGACGACGGCCTGGTCGGGGTCCGTCCCGACGAGGAACCTCACGATCACGATGCCGCCCGACGGCTGCGACGTGGAGTACACGAAGTCGACGTTCGGGATCTGGTAGAGCGCCTTCTCCACGGGGGAGACGACGCGCCGCTCGACCTCCTCGGCCGTCGCGCCCGGGAGCGCGACGAGGACGTCGATCATCGGGACCTTGATCTGGGGCTCTTCCTCGCGGGGCGTGATGAGGATCGCGAACGCCCCGAGGAGGAGCGACGCGACGACGAGGAGCGGCGTGAGCTTGGACTCGAGGAACGCCTTCGCGATCCGGCCGGAGGCGCCGAGGGGCCGCCGCGTCATCTTCCGATGCAGGATCTCGCGGGCGCTCGGCCCGTGCGGGGTCGGCTCGCTCACCGGGCGCTTCCCTTCGCGTCGGCCGCCATCGGCTCGGAGACGGGCGCGCCGTCGGCAGGCGGCGCCGCGAGGCCCACGAGGACGGTCTCGCCGCCCGAGAGGCCGGAGAGGATCTCGACCTTGCCGTCCCGCGCCACGCCGGTCGTGACGACCCGCGTGCGGGCCTTGCCCTCTTCGTCCTTGATGGCGACGAGGCTGACGCCGCCGCTCGCGAGGACGGCGCTCTCCGGCACGAGCACGGAAGGCCGCGGGGCGCCGTCGAGGTAGGCGCGGCCCGTGAGCCCGCTCGCGACCGGCACGCCGGACAGCTCGAGGGTCGCGGTGTACGTGTGGCTGCCGGGATCCGCACCCGGAGACATCTCGACGACCGTGCCCGCGAGGTCGGCGGCGACGCCGTCGATCTTCACGGCGAGCTTCTTGCCGGTGGAGAGGCCCGAGACGAGCGCGGTGCCGGCCGGCACCTGCACGACGAGCCGGCGGCCCGTGGTTGACTCGACCGTGACGAGGGGGCGGCCCGGGGCCGCGAGGTCTCCGGCCTCGACGTGGCGCGCGGCCACACGGCCTGCGAAGGGCGCCGTCACGCGGGACTCCCGTGCGACGGAGGAGGCTGCCTCCACCGCGCCTTCGCCCTGCTGGACGGCGCCTTTCGCCTGCTCGTACTGCATCCGGTTCATGTCGAGCTCGAGCGGCGATGCCGAGCCCGAGGCCGCGAGGGCCTTGTAACGTTCGTAGTTGCGCTCGGCGAGGGAGAGAGCCGCGCGAGCCTGCGCGAGCGCGCCCCTGGCCTGGGCCTCCTGGCCCTTCGCCGTCTGCGGGTCGATCTCGACGAGGACGTCGCCGGCGGCGACGGACTGTCCGACGCGCGCGGGCACCGCCACGACGTTTGCCGTGACGCGCGACGAGACGGCGGCGGAGCGGTCGGCGGTGACGGTGCCGTAGAGAGTCAGGCGATCCGGCAGCGACGCGCGCTCGACTGTCGCCGTCGCGGCGGAGACGGGGGAGAGAGAAGAAGGAGATTTCTTAGAAGGGTCATGGGAGGCGCCGCAGCCCGCAAGGACCGCCGTGGCGACTCCCGCCGCGAGCAGCCGGCCCGACACCTTCGAAGAGAATTCGAAAGCGACCGCGCCTCCGCTCTTCGCCTTCCATCCGGCTCCGGCATTCCCGTCGCCCGTCACACTCGAAGAGAATCCGAATCTCCCGGTCTTTTCCTTCTTGCTCTTCACATTCGAAGAAATTCCGAATCCGAATCCGATCTTCACTCGGTTCCTCCGTTCAAAACACTCTCGGGTCGCCGCCCCGCCTTGACGGCGAGCTTCAGAGCCGCCGTGTGCGCGTCGGCGCGGGCGACGAGCTCCCGCGTTTCCGCCTCGCGGCGGGCCGTCGTGACGTCCAGGAGATCGAGCGTCTTCACGACGCCCGCCCGGAAGCGGTCGTCCGTGATGCGCTCGGCCTCGCGGGCGGACAGGAGCGCCCTCTTCGCGGTCTCGTGCCGGGCCTCGGCCGTCTTCGCCTCCTCGAAGGCCTGCCGGACCTCGAGGCGCACGCCCTCCGTGAACCGGGCGACGTCTTCGCGGCCGGCCCGGGCGTCCTCGCGCGCCGCGATCGCGGCGGCTCGATCCGCACCCCCCTGAAACACGTTCCAGGTGGCGACCGCCATGATCGAGCCCGAAGTGCCCGTCGAGCCGAACGGTTTGTCGCCGTAGAGCTCGCCCCTGGCGACGAGCGCGAGCTTCGGCCAGAAGGGCGCCCGCTTCACCTTCTCCTCGAGCTCGCCCGCCGCGAGGAGCTTCTTCGCCGAGCCGAGGTCGGAGCGTTCGGCGGCGGTCGCGAGCCAGCCGTCGACCGGAGTCGCGACGGGGCGCGGGTCGGGCAGCGGGGCGAGGTCCCACGAGGACCCGCCTGCGGCGCCGAGCCGGAACGCGAGGTTCGCGTTCGCGACCCGCACGCGGCCGTCGGCCTCGGTGACGAGGTCGTCCATCCGGGCGAGCTCGACCTCGGCCCTCAGAAGCTCCGAGCGGACGAGCATGCCCTGCGCGACGAAGTCGCCGGCGAGCTTGACGTGCGCCGCGACCGTCTCGCGCGACTTGTGGAGGAGCGCCGCGTATTCCTCGGCCTGCGCGACCATCACGTACGCCTCGGCGGCGGAAAGGGCCGCGTTGTCGGCCACCCACGCGGACGTGCCGGAGGCGGCTCCGGCCGCGAGGCGGGCCTGGTCGATACGCCCCGAGAGCTCGCCGCCCGTGAAGAGGGGGAAGACGATCTCGGCCCGCGTGATGCCGGTGTTCAGGGGCGCGGCGTCGTTCGGGTTCGACGCGACGAACTCCGGGAAAGAGAACGTGCCCTGATCGAGCTTCAGGGCGAAGGCTTCGGCCGGGTTGTTCGTCCGCATGAAGAGCGCCGTCAGGTTGAGGGACGGCAGCCGGTGGGCCTTGGCCTGAGCCGCCCGGGCCTCCGCGGCCTGTCGCCGCGCTTCCGCGGCGACGGCCTCGCGGGCGCTCTCCCGGGCCTTCTTCATGGCGGCGGCGAGCGTCAGAGGGGCGGCTGCGCCGCCGGGGGGCTGCTCGACGGCCCGGACGGGCCCGGCCAGGGCCGCCGCGAGAAGAAGAAGGACGAGGGGGTTGCGTTTTTCCTTCACGTCTGCTACCATATAGCTATATGGTTATAAAAGTCAAGGCCGGGACACGGCCCCCACAAAGGAGACACCGATGACCATCAACGACGCCCTCCGCAGCATCGCCGGGTTCTTCGTTCTCGCCTCCGTCGCCCTCGGATACTGGGTTCATCCCGGCTTCTTTCTCTTCACCGCTTTCGTCGGGGCGAACCTCCTCCAGAGCGGGTTCACGAAGTGGTGCCCGATGATGACGATCCTCAGGAAGGCGGGCGTGCCGGACGTCCGGCCCGCGCACGAGGCGCCCTGCTGCGCCGGGGAGGTCGCGTGAACGTCGCCGTTTCGTTCCCGGGCGGGGTGGCCGTCGAGGCCGACGTGAAGGGCCACCGGGTGCGGACCGACCAGTCGCGCCCCTACGGGGATGACTCCGCTGCCGCGCCCTTCGACCTCTTCATCGCCTCGATCGCGACGTGCATGGGCTTCTACGCCCTGCGCTTCTGTCAGGAGCGCGGGATCGCGACCGAGGGGCTCGGCCTCTCGGTCGAGACCGTGCGCGACG
>DATIFW010000174.1:0-25024 GCA_035455045.1 Thermoanaerobaculia bacterium
ACCTCCCTCCGGGCCGACGCCACCGCGGCACGCTCGGCTGCGTCGGGATTCAGCGCGGGATCGGTCGAGACCGGGCCCTTCACGAAGACGACGTTTCGGGCGTAGTACGTCACGGCGTCCTCGAACGACATGAAGCCGCAGTGGAGTCCCGTGTCGATCACGACGCGGGCGTCGCGGAGAAGCTGGTTCTGGAGCTCGAAGAAGCGCTCTTCCGGCGTGTAGAAGCCGTCGGGAAGACCCGCACGCGGCTCTCCGACGAGGCGCTCGCAGTAGAGCGCCCAACCTTCGGACGACATCGCGTCCTCCCACATCGAAGCGGAGTCCTCGACGCCGCCCGGCGTCAGCCAGCGGATCGCGGAGATCGAAGCGCCTCGAGAGCGCATGTACTGGTAGTACCAGTCGTGGCCGGGGAAGCCTTCGTGCGCCGCCAGGCTCGCGACCGCCGCCCGCGCGTGCTCGCGAAGCACCGCGGGATCGTCGCCCGTCGGCGTCACGTAGAACTGTCCGACGCCCTCCTTCTTGAACTGTGGCGCGGGGTAATAGGCCGCGTCGATCGTGTCGCGCAGCGGCGGCGGCGTGAAGACGACGTCGAGGCGGTAATCGGCCGGGAGGTCGAACATGGCGGTCTTCCGGCCGTACTCCACGAGCCGCCGGCATGCCTGCTGGTACCACGACAGCATCTCGGCGTCGTTCTTCGGCATGTCGTTTCCGAGATACGACATCACGGCGCCGGGCGAGGCGTCCTTGAGCTCGTGGTCCGCGGCGATCCGGCGCGCGAGAGCGGTCATTTCGGCGAGCGTCTCGGCCACCCGGGCCTTGCCGTAGGCATGGAGCTCGCGCGGGGCGCGCGTCACGCGCAGGTTGTTCCTCAGCGCCCAGGTGTATTCCGCCTCGCCGACTGCGAAGCGGTCCCGGTCGAAGGCGGGCTTGAGCGCCTTTCCGTCGGGCTCGAAGTAGAGGTCGACGAGCCCCTTGCGGAATTCCCGGAACGCCGCCGCGGCGGCCGGGCACGCGGCCGAAAGAGAGGCTCTCGTCTCGGCGTCCAGGCCGGCGCCCCAGGACGCGGCTTTCTCGGGAAGGGCCGTCTCGAAATACGCCGCGGTCGATTCCGCGGCGTCGACCGCAGCCGTGACGAGGCGCCGGTCGGGAATCGCGTTGCCCGAGGTGCCGCGGCGGACGTTCGCGAGGGCCGTCTTCAGGTATGAAGGCACGGCGGCGGCGCGCGCCGCGAGCGCCTGCCACTCGGCCCTCGTCCCCCGGGCGCCGCTCGTTCCCGGGGTCATGCCCTGCAGAGCCCACTCCGCGCCCCGCAGGGGTTCTTCGAGGAACACGTCGAGGGCCCTCTCGTGTACGCGGCGGTCGAGGTTGTGCACGAGAAACGCGAGCTGGGATTCCATCACCGACGCGTCGATGCGGTCGGGCTCTGGAAGGGGCCTGAGGTCGATCTTCGACAGGCGGGCCTGAAACCCGGTCCATTGATCGCGCTCGGCGTGCAGGGCGGCGGGGGAGTAGTCGCGGAGCCGTCCGTCCAGCGCCGCGTACGAGGGATCGAGCCCCTCCACGCCGAGATACGTCGCGACGACCGGGAACCGCTCGAGGAACTCCTTGACGTATTCCGACCGGAGCCTCGCGAACTCCGCAGCCTTCGTCGCGGCAGATTTCTTCGGGGCTTTTCTCGGAGAGGACGAGACCGAAGATTTCTGCGAGGAGTTCGGAGGGGAGACCGGAGGTTTCTGAGAATGCGCGTGTGGCGTCGCGGCGAGCAGCACCGCAATCGCCGCGCCTGCTGCGCCTGAAGTGGCGGCCCGGAGACGAATTCTTCTGATATTCGGGGCTGCTGATGCAGCCCCGATAGTAGAAAAATCTTCTTGCCGAATGGCCGACGTCAAGGGCGCGCTTCGCGCGCCGCGCAGCGGTCTTCGACCCTTGACATCGGTCATTCGGGAAATACGCTTCAGGAGCAAGCTCTATCAACCTCTTCGTCCATCTTCCCGGTCAGCATCTTCCAGACCATCACGTAGTCGGCCGCCAGAGAGTAGAACGGATACCGGAACGTGGCGGGCCGGTTCTTCTCCACGAAGAAGTGCCCCGCCCACGCGAAGCCGTAGCCGCAGGCGGCCCAGAGCCACAGGGCGTGCGCGCTCCCGGTCGCGAGGAGCACCGCGAGCGCGGCGAAAGGACCGAGGAGGGACCCGATAAGATGCAGCCGCCGCGTGAGAGGCTTGCTGTGCTCGCGGCAGTAGAACGGCCAGAAAGTCGAAAAGGAGCTCAAGGGTTGAGACACGGTCTCTTTAGACTATCCTAGGGGCGGCATGAAGATCCTCTTCACGATGCTCAAGGAGGAGAACATCGACCCCTTGAACGTCGAGCTTCTCTCGGCGCTCGCGAAGCAGGGGGGGCACGAGACGTTCCTGTCGGTGCTCGAGCACGGAGAGCTGGAGCGCGACCTCAAGGCGATCCGCCCCGACGTCGTGGCCTTCAGCGCGAAGACGGGCGAGAGCAACGTCATGTTCGACGTCGCGCGGGAGATCAAGGGCTCGTTCGGAGACGACGTCCTCACGATCATGGGCGGCCCCCACCCGACGTTCAACTACTCGCGCATGCGCCTCCGGGGGGAGACGCTGGAGCCTCCGCCTCCCCGTCCGGGCGCGCAGGCGCTGCCCGTCGAAGAGACGCACATGGACTACCTGGCCGTGGGCGAGTCCGACGAGGCCTGGCCCGAGCTCCTCTCGCGCCTGGCGGCGGGCGCCGCGCCCGACGACGTGCCCGGCATCGTCACGCGGGCAAACCGGCGGGCGGACGGCACGATCGCGCTGCGCGACCGCGCGAACTTCCTCGACGACCTGCCGTTCCACGATCGCGCCCTCGTGTACGACAAGACGCAGCTCAAGTACTTCGGGATGCGGACGTTCATCTCGCAGCGCGGCTGCCCTTATCCGTGCACGTACTGCTTCAACGCGAAGTTCAACGAGCTCTACAAGCGCAAGGGAAAGACGATCAATCGATACAGCGTCGACCGGCTCCTCGAGGAGCTGCTCGACATCAAGCGGAACTACGACACCCAGTTCATCAAGTTCTACGACGACATGTTCGTGTTCCACGCCGACGACTGGCTGCGCGAGTTCTCCGAGAAATACCCGAAGGTCATCGGCGTGCCGTTCCACTGCCTCACGAGGTGCGACCTCGTCCACAAGGATCCGGAGATGATCGACCTGATGCGGGCCGCCGGCCTGCATTCGATCACGATGTCGATCGAGTCCGGAAACGACTTCGTGAGACGGCACACCTTCAAACGCACCATGACCGAGGAGGAGATCCGGTTCGCGTTCGATTACTGCGCCAGGAAAGGCGTGAAGACATTCTCGAACACGATCCTCGCGATCCCGGCTCCCGTGATCCCGAAGGTGGACGATCCCCGCTTCGAGGAGAAAGCCGCGGGCGTCGTGGCGCACCTCGCGACGCACTTCCCGCGCATCAAGCGCGAGGCGTTCGAGAGCATCCTCGCGGGCGGGCCTCCGCTCGCGCCTCCCGCGCGGCGGGAGCTGACGGATCGGCTCCAGGCCCTCGGACTCAGGCACGACGCCATCGACTACGACATCGAGTCGCTCGACATCAACGTCAACTGTCGCGTCACGTCCGGCGAATTCGTCATGCTCAGCCCGTATCCCGGGACGCCTCTGACCGACTACACGATCGCGATCGGAGCGTTCGACGGGGACTACGAGAAGCTCCACGAGACGTTCCAGTCGGAGTCGCCGTTCCGCTGCTTCACCGAAGAAGAGAAGATGAAGCAGCTCAACATCTCGTTCCTCGGTGTGTTCCTCCTCGTGTTCCCGGGACTTCGGAACTTCGCGGTGAAGCATCTCGTGAAGCGGCCCTGGACCCGCCTCTACTTCCTGCTCTATTTCCTCGTGCGCGGCTACGTCCTCGGCATGCGCATCTATCCGATGCGGTATTCGTTCCGCCAGCTGCTCGGAAAGGTGCGGGCGAGCTTCGTGCGCGAGCTGACGAAGCACTTCGCGGACGAGGGTCGGAAATTCAACCGGAAGAGACGGCTCGTCCTCGCGCCCGCGTCCGACGTCCTCGGCGGGCCCTGGAAAGGCTAGTTCGGCCGCGGGCTCCGCCCGCGCCGGAAACTGGACAGCCTAGCGCCTCGCGGGTCGTGACAGAACGAAGAGTCCTGCCGCCCCCGCAGCCAGAGTCGCGAGCAGATGCACCGCGACTCCGCTCAGGGCACCGGCCCCCAGGGAAATCCCGTCGAGCGCGAGCGCCGCCGTCCAGCCGGACTCGGCCGTGCCGAACGTCCCGGCGGGCGACGGGACGAGCGCAGCCGCGAGCGTGGCGGCGAGCGTCGCGAAGGCGAGTGCCGCGAAGCCCACGTCGATCCCGAGACCCGCCATCGTGAGCTTGAGTCCGACGAGATGCGCGGCGAGGAACCCGGCGGACAGGAGACAGGCCGCCGCGTAGGCCAGTCGGTCCCGCCGCGCGACCGTGAGGCCGCGCCCGATGCCCTCGAGACCGAGCTTGAGCCGCGATCCCTGCCGCGCCCTCGTCGAAAACGCCTCGAGAAGAGCTCCTCCCGCCTCCGGGAGAAGGGCGAGCCCGACGAGAAGGACGCAGAAGAGCCCGGCGGCCCACGGCCCGCCCGCCACGCGGTGACGCATGAGGACGACGGTTCCTCCCGCGAGGCCCACGAGGACGGCAGAGGCCGTGTCGATCAACTTGACGAGGACGAAGACGCCGCCCGAGCGCGACCAGGAGACCCCGAGCTCGCGATGCACGAGGCCGAGAGAAGCCACGTCGCCGCCCCGGAAGGGAACGACCTGCACGAGCAAGTGCGTGGCGCCGGAGAGGCCAAACGCGCGAGTCGCCGGAATTCGTCCCTCCTGCGGAAGCAGGAGGTTCAGTCGGGCGGCGCGCAGGACGTGCGAGGCGAAGAACACCGCGAAGCCGGCGAGGAGCGGCGCAGGGCGGGCGTGACGGAGACTTTCGAGAGCACCGGGTGGAGCGCGTCGGATCGCGAGTACGAAAAGCGCGAGAAGTGCCGCCGTAAGAAAAGCACCAAAGATCTTCTTAGAAAGGGTAAGAGAGCCGGAGCGTGAAACCGGTTCGTCCGGTGACTGCCGGGCCGTTTCTGCGGCGGGCATGCGACCGCCGCCCGGGGGTTTCTTCGAATGGTCGAGAGGGTCTGGACGCGGGCCTCCACCGTTCGAATCCTGCTGCGCCGCGGCCGCGGCAGGCAGAATCTCACTCACCTTCTAAGAAATCCTCAGGACCTGACGTCCTGCCCGAGAGTCTCCTCGACGCACGATGCGCATTCATTTGCGTTCTTCAGCAGGAATCTTCTCTTCTCTCTTTCCCGATTCCCTGCGCCGCTTCTCGAGCACGAGCTCCTCGAGAAGCGTCCGGTTGATCGAGATGAGGTCCGCGAGGAGGCCGGAGAGGACGCAGACGACGGCCGCGACGAAGAGCACGGCCGCGAGGAGGAGCGACTGGATGTGGCCGGCCGGGTTGTGATCCGCCACGACGAAGTAGACGTAGCGCCCGACGAGAGCGAGGCCGGCGGCGGCGAGCAGCGACGCACACCCGAAGAAGACGGGCAGCGGCTTGTAGAGCGCCGTGATGCGCAGGATGTTCGCGCCCTGCACGAGCACGTAGTTCGTGGATCGCCGGATCAGGCGTGACTCGCGCACGGGCGCGTTCGTGCGCACCGGGACGGAGGCGACGGCGATCTCCTTGTTGCCGGCCTGGATGAGCGTCTCGAGCGTGTAGGTCATCTTCGAGAAGACGTTGAGGCGCAGGGCGGCTTCGCGGGTGAGGGCGCGGAAGCCCGAGGTCGCGTCCGGCACCTCGGTGCCCGAGGCGCGCCGCACGACCCATGAGCCGAAGCGCTGGGTGAGGCGCTTGCCCGGCGAGAAATCCGGCTTCGTCGCGACTCCGCGGTCGCCCACGACGATCTCGGCCTCTCCCTTGAGGAGGGGCTCCACGAGCGTCTCGACGTCGGCCGCCGCGTACTGGCGATCCGCGTCCGTCGAGACGATGACGTCGGCTCCGAGGCGCAGCGCGGCGTCGAGGCCCGCGCGCCACGCGAACGCGAGCCCCCGATGGATCGGCAGCCGCACGACGTGGTCGGCGCCCGCGCGCCGCGCGGCCTCCGCGGTGCCGTCGGTCGAGCCGTCGTCCACGACGAGCGTCTCCACCGCGTCGAAGCCCGTGAGCCGGCGCGGCAGCTCCGCGAGGGCGGCGCCGATCTGTTCAGCCTCGTCCCAGGCCGGAATCTGGATGACCAGCTTCATCGTTCGCTCGAAAGGTTAACAGGGGCCGTGATATGACGTTGACCCCACCAGGAGGTCGATATGAGCTTCCCAGACGAAAAGGAAAAGGAACCCGATTTTTCGGACGTGACGAGCGGCAGCTCTTCGACGGCGGGCGCCCCCGCCGGCGAGACGATCACGCGGACGTACACGGTCGTCGCGGGCGACAGCCTCTCGAAGATCGCGAAAAAGATCTATGGCGACGCGAACCGCTGGAGGGAGATCTGGGAGGCGAACAAGGACAAGGTCAAGAACCCGGACCTCATCCACCCCGGCCAGGAACTGAAGATTCCCGGCGCCTGATCCACAAGGAGATGACGATGAGAAAACCCTTCGCCCTGCCCGCCCTCGTCCTCGTTGGCGCCGTCTCGCTCGGCGCCTGCGCGAAGAAAGAGCCCCCTCCACCGCCCCCCACGGCCATTCCAGCCCCGACTGCCGTTCCGACGCCCGTGCCGTTCAAGGTCGCCTCCGTCGACCTCGGGAAGTCGATCGGGGACGACAAGAAGGTCAAGGACGCCGCGACGACGTTCGGCCCGAAGGACACGATCTACGCCGTCGTCTCCACCGAGGGCGTCGCCCCCAAGGCCACGCTCAAGGCGCGCTGGACCTTCGGCGCGAAGGGCACGCTCGTGAACGAAGAGGCCCGCGACATCGCGCCCACCGGTCCGGCCGTGACCGAATTCCACGTCGCGAAGGCGTCCGGCTGGCCCGCGGGCAAGTACAAGGTCGAGGTCTCGGTCGACGGGACGGTCGCCGCGACGAAGGAGTTCGAGGTCAAGAAGTAGTCCCGCGAATCGCAGCGCAAGTTCGGGGGCGCGGCGGTCTTCGCCCCGCCCCTTTCCTTTTGCGGGAGATCGTCCGATGAAGAGAACGCTCCGGATCCTGCCACTCGCCCTCGTTCTCGCCGCCGCGTCCGCCTTCGCGCAGGGAGGGCCTCCGAAGGAGGATCGTCCCTTCCGCGAGCCCGACCTCGTAGAGATCGTCCGCCTCGATCCGACCATCCGCCTCGACGTCCGTTACGCCACCGCGAACAACCTCCTCCGGCGGCCCGTGTATTCCGAAGCGCGCGCGTTCCTCCAGCGGCCCGCCGCCGAGGCGCTCGTGCGCGTGAACCGCGTGCTGAAGGAGAAGGGATACGGGCTCCTGGTGTTCGACGGCTACCGGCCGTGGTCGGTCACGAAGTTGTTCTGGGACGCGACGCCGGCCGAAAAGAAGATCTTCGTCGCCGATCCGAAGAAGGGCTCGCGACACAACCGGGGCTGCGCCGTGGACCTCTCGCTCTACGAGCTCGCGACGGGGCGTGAGGCCGACATGGGCGGCGCCTATGACGAGATGTCGGCGCGCTCGTACCCGACCTGGGACAAAGGATCCAAGGACGTCCTCGCCCGCCGGGCCCTTCTCGCCGCCGTGTTGGAGAGCGAGGGATTCTTCGAATATCCGGCCGAGTGGTGGCACTTCGATTACAAGGACTGGCTCGAGTATCCGATTCTGGACGTCCCGTTCACCGCTCTCGCGGCGCCGAGGGCCGCGTTCGCGGAAGTCGTGAATCTCCGAAGGGCGCGCGTCGTGGACCTGACGCACACGTTCGACGAAAAGACCCTTTACTGGCCGACGTCGCCATCGGCGTTCGAGTTGAAGACTCTCTTCCGAGGGAAGACCGACCGGGGGTTTTTCTACGAATCAAAGACGTTTTCGACGCCGGAGCACGGGGGCACGCATCTCGATGCTCCCGTCCATTTCTCGGAGCAGGGAGCGAGCGCCGATCAGGTTCCCGTGCGGCGGCTCATCGCTCCCGCCGTCATCCTCGACGTCTCCGCGAAGGCCGAGAAGGATCCGGACTATGGACTGACGATCTCCGACGTCAGGAGCTGGGAGGCGGCGCACGGCACGATCCCACGCGGCGCGATCGTCCTGCTCCGGACCGGATGGTCGGCGCGCTGGCCCGACCGCAAGCGGTATCTCGGCGACGACACGCCGAACGACGCCTCGCACCTCCACTTTCCCTCTTACGGACCAGAGGCGGCGGAATTCCTCGTGAAGGAGCGAGCCGTCGGCGCCCTCGGTGTCGACACCGCTTCCATCGACCACGGCCCGTCGGCGGACTTTCCGGTCCATCGGGTCGCGGCGGCGGCGCAGGTTCCCGGCCTCGAGAACCTCGCGAACCTCGGCGAGCTGCCGGAGACGGGCGCGTGGCTCGTCGCGCTTCCCATGAAGATCGGCAGCGGCTCCGGTGGCCCGCTGCGGGTCGTGGCGCTCGTCGGAGACTGATGGCCACGCTGCGCCAGCGCCTGATGATCCGGCTGGTGAGCCTCTACCCGCCGTACCTCGGCGCGGGGATACGGGTCTCGTACCCGAAGGCCGATCCGCATCGAATCGTCGTTCGGATGGGACTCCACTGGTGGAACCAGAACCTCTTCGGCACGCAGTTCGGCGGCTCGATGTACTCGATGTGCGATCCGCACTTCGTCTTCATCGTCACGAAGAACCTCGGTCCCGGCTACGTCGTGTGGGACAAGGCAGCCCAGATCGAGTTCCTCAAGCCGGGCCGCGGCGCGGTCAAGGCGACATTCCACGTCCCGGCGGAGAAGATCGACGAAATCCGCAGCGCCGCGGACCGCGGCGAGAAAGTCGAGCCCGTCTTCACGGCCGAGATCGTCGCAGAGTCCGACGGCGAGGTGGTCGCCCGCGTGACGAAGCGGCTCTGGGTCCGAAAGAAGGAGCCGCCTAGAACTTGACGTTGAGGCCGGCCGTCCCGTGCCAGAAGTCGGCTTTCGGGTTGTTGTTGTACCGGTCGCGGATCGCGTCGATGGAGTCCACGCCCAGAAAGACGTAGCGGACGTCGACGTGGAGAGACACCTTCGCCTTCGCCCCGAGCTCGACGCCTCCGCCTACGTGCCCGCCGAAGGTGTGCTGCGTGTCCGAGCCGAGAGCCGCCTGCGGGCCCAGGAACGTCGATTTCGTGTAGTACCAGCCACCCCCGCCGAGGACGTAAGGCTGCACCTGGCCGGGCAGGATGAAGATCATGAGCGAGGCCTGGACGGGATACTGTTCGATGCGGAGGACGTCCTCGCCGCCGGCGCTGTACGTGGTCCGGCGATAGTCGATGAGGCCTTCGACGCCGAGCGGCCCCGGGAATCGCAGGCGCAGCTGAGCGCCCCCGGCCCACTTGCCGTCCGCCTCGCTCGCTTTCGTGTACGAGGCGTGGCCGCCGAGAGAGAACTGGGCCCGCGCGGGCCGTGGGGCGAGGAACAAGATCGTCGCGCCGAGCACAAGAAGACTCTTTGTGGAAAAATTCACAGTCGAGGCCCTCCGCCCGGCAGGGAGCAAGTTCTCTGCCCGAATCAGTCGTCGAGACCGGCGGATCCGAAGAGCGGCCCGCCGCCGCGCGCGCTCCAGAACCCCCAGGCAGCGAGAGCGACGACGATCAGCACGAAGAAGAGGCCGTAACCCGCGTACCAGAGAGAGAAGTCGAGCGTCAGCGGCACACCCGTGAGCATGTTCTGGGCGACGAAGCACGCGCCGAGGCCGACGAGGCCGAAGCGCAGAAGGGCGAAGACGAGGAGAGCCGCCGTGAGAGCCCCGGCAGGGACCTCGAGGAGGGGGTTCTCCCGTCCGGCCCCGACCGCGAATGCGAAGGTCCACAGCAGGCCGACGGCGAGAACCCGCTGCCTGAAGAGAAGGGTCCCGATGAAGAGAATTGCCGCGAGGAGGAGGGTTTGCATCAGGCTCCCGACGAGGCGGCCCGCGGCCCCGGCCGCGACTCCTCGGATCCCGGCGAGCGTCTCCCCAGTGAAGAAGACGGGGGTCTGGCCTCCGGACGCGAGAAAGGCGGGCGCCAAGTTCACGGCAAACAAAAGAAGGAGCGAGACGCAACCGAGCAGCAGGCCGCCGAGCAGATCCCGCCCGACGAGCGGATCGCCGAAACGGCCGCCGACCAGGCGCGTCCAGGAGACGAGGAGGTCGGGGTAGCGGCGCCGGAAGTAGGGCTCGAACGCGAGATAGAAGACCCAGGCGAGCCCCGTGAGGCCAGCCGGAAGGAAGAGGATCGGTACGAGCGACGCGAAGTGCCCGATGAGAGCCGGATGTACTCCGAGAAGAAAGCTCGCGAAAGCCGCGACGAAAACCGCCGCCGCGATTCGGGCCGCACCGCGGCGATCCCCGCGGCCGAGCCGCGCGTTGCGCCGCGCGAACCATGCCGCCGCGGCCGCGACGAACAGCCCGCCGAAGATGATCGAGGACCGCCCGACGCGTTCGCGAAGCCCCTGCGGTCTCGGAGCGTCGCGCGAGGGTTTGCTCCATGGCGCGACGATCTCGAAGGACACGGGGCGGCCCCGGAAGGCCGCCGCGACGACGTTCAGCGTTTCGCCTCCGCCGCCGGGCATCGGGCCCGTGAACCCTGCGATCGAGTCGAAGGGGACGCGGGGGAGCCAGACGGGCTCCGAGGCGACGAAAGATTTCGGGTCGAGCCCGGCCTCGGAAAGCAGCGCGCTCCAGTCGGGGACGGAAGCCGAGGGGGGCTTCGAGACGGCCTGCGGAGGCACGGCGACGAACGAACGCAGATGCCCCTCCGGGTCGAGCACGACCGTGAACATCCCGGTCACCTCGAGCGGCGGATCGGACCGCGATACGTCGCCGTTGGCGCTCGCGGGGAGGAGCGGCCGCGGGCTCTGCCGGTAGGCGAACTCCGCCGGCTTCCACCAGCCGGCCGCGAGGCCGCGCGCCCATCCCGGCTTACCGGTCCGGGCGAGGTGACTGAGATACGCGTAGTCCCGGGCAAATCCGCGCGCCGAGTCGACCGGAGGGTCGGTCCACCCGAGGCGCCGCGCGACCTCGCGTGAGCGCTCCTCGAGAGCGTCCGGAGGCTTCGGCAGCGGCGAGAGACCGAGGTCGGTGCTCCATCGGGTCAACGCGACTCCCAGGCCGACGAGGACGACGACGCCGCTGAGAAGCGCCGCTGCCCTCGCGGTCGAAATGACGCCCTCGGGTCCCGCGGCCGCGACCATCTCCGGAGACGGGGTCTCGCCCGCGGCAAGCGCGGCGGCGAGCGGATCGCCGCCGGGCAGCGCTCCCGCGACCTGCACGGCCGACGAGGGACGCGCGCGCGGGTCCTTCTCGAGGCAGCGCAGGATCACGCGCTCGACGGCCGGGTCGAAACCCGCGAGGACGTTCGACGGCGCGGTGGGTGTCTCCTGCTCGTGCTTTCGTCGCATCTCCGCGAGCGTCGGCGCGTCGAACGCGCGCTTGCCCGTCGCGACCTCGTACAGGACGAGGCCGAGGGCATAGAGATCGCTCCGCACGGACGCGGGCTTGCCCGCGAGCTGCTCGGGCGCCATGTACGCCGGCGTGCCCGAGACTTCGCCCTGGCTCGCGGCCTCCTCGGCGGCCACCGCGAGGCCGAAGTCCGTGATGCGCACCCGTCCGCGGCCATCGAGCATGACGTTCGCGGGCTTGAGATCCCGATGAAGCACGCCCTTCTCGTGCGCGGCGTGGAGGCCGGCGCAGAGCTGGCGGCCTATGTCGACCGTCTTGTCGACGGGCAGGTGGCCGATCCGCTTCAGGAGCGACGCGAGGTCCTCGCCGTCGACGTACTCCATGGAGAGGAAGTGGCGCCCTTCGATCTCGCCGATGTCGTAAATGCGGCAGACGTTCGGATGCGAGACCTGCCGCGCGAGACGCACCTCCGCGTGGAAGCGAGCGAGGAGACTCTCGTCGTTCGAGACGGCCTTCGGAAGGAATTTCAGCGCGACGGCCTGGCCGAGCTTGAGGTCGTCGGCGCGATAGACCTCGCCCATGCCGCCTTTGCCGAGGAGTCCCACGACGCGGTACCGCTCCCCGAGCATCGCACCCGGCGGAAACGCGCCGAGGTCGAGCGAGCCGGACGACGCGAGGCGTCCGACGGACGAGGGCGGCCTCGGAGGGACCGGCTTGGCCGCTGAGCCCATCTCGGTGGGCAGGCGCGAAAGCGATTCCGACGCGGCATGCCCGCAGACCGGACAAAAACGGCCGGAGGGTGGCAACTCGGCGTCGCAGCGGGCGCAGCGCGTCACGTGCGCCGAGATGCTATCTCAACGGAGCGGGCGCCCCGTCGGCTCCCCGGTCGCACGAATCCAGGCCGGGGGATCGCGACGGCAGCGAAAAGATCGCTGCCATGGCTATGCTATCCTCCGCCGCTCCGGCCGAAACGCCGGAAATGCTCTTTGGAGAAGACGATCCGGGTCGAGGTCGGGGTTCACAAGACGTTCTTGCGAACGGCCCCCGGCGACAGCCCTCGGAGAGAAGTGGCGACGCGTTCTCAGGCGCTTAGCTCAGCGGTAGAGCACTACCTTGACACGGTAGGGGTCAGCAGTTCGATCCTGCTAGCGCCTACCATCGCCCGATCTCTCCCAGCCGCCGCCCAGAAGCCGCTCGAAGGCGCTTAGCTCAGTCGGTAGAGCACTTCCTTCACACGGAAGGGGTCAGCGGTTCGAGTCCGCTAGCGCCTACCAACCTCTTGTTCCCCTTCACGACCAGAGTTCGGATTTTCTTGCTCGGACATCAATGGGGACCGTGTTTCCCGAATGACCGAAGTCAAGGGTCTATGACCGCTATGCGGCGCGCGTAGCGCGCCCTTGACATCGGTCATTCGGGAAGAAGATTTCCTACTATCGGGGCTGCAGCAGCAGCCCCGAATATCAGAAGGATTTTTTTGATGTCGTCAGTGGAAAGCGCGAAGCAAACTGATCCTGTGGCGGGAGACGGTGGAAGTATCCGTCTGACGCTGCCCGACGGATCCGTGCGCGACGTGCCTTCGGGTACCACCGGCCGTGCCGTGGCCGAGTCGATCGGGCCGCGCCTCGCCAAGGACGCATTGGGCGTGAAACTCGCCGGCGAGGTCCTCGATCTCTCCCGCCCGCTCCGGAAGTCCGGCCCCTTCGAGGTCGTCACGCCGAAGCATCCGGACGCGCTGGAGCTGTATCGCCACTCCACGGCGCACCTCTGTGCGAACGCCGTCAAGCGCCTGTTCCCGGGCGTGAAGATCGGCATCGGGCCAGCCATCGAGAACGGCTTCTACTACGACTTCGACCCGGGCCGGCCGTTCACGCCCGAGGACCTCGAGAAGATCGAGGCCGAGATGAAGAGGATCGTCGCCGAGGACAACGCCGTCGTCCGAAAGGAGATGTCGAAGGCCGAGGCCGTAAAGATCTTCGAGGCGCAGAACGATCCCTTGAAGGTCGAGATCGTCGCGGGCATTCCGGAGGGCAGCCTCTCGTGCTACGAGCAGAAGGATTTCATCGATCTCTGCCGCGGCCCGCACGTGCCGTCCACGGGAAAGCTCGGCGTCTTCAAGCTCACGCACGCCGCAGGCGCGTACTGGAAGGGAGACGAACGGAACCCGATGCTCCAGCGCATCTACGGGGCCGTCTTCCTCACGCAGAAGGAGCTGGACGCGCATCTCTCCCGCCAGGAAGAAGCGAGGAGGCGCGATCACCGCAAGCTCGGCAAGGAGCTTTCTCTCTTCGTGTTCCACCCGTGGGCGCCCGCGTCGCCGTTCTTCCTCCCGAAGGGCGCGACGGTCTACAACCTCCTGATCGACTGGATCCGCGACTTGTACGTCAAGTACGGGTATCAAGAGGTCCTCACGCCCCAGATCTTCGACGAGGAGCTCTTCACGACTTCGGGGCACACGGGCAACTACCGGGAGAACATGTTCTTCGTCCAGGTCGACGAGCGCGAGTTCGGCGTCAAGCCGATGAACTGTCCCGGCCACTGCCTCCTGTTCGCGTCGCAGGCCTGGAGCTACCGGGACCTGCCGGTGCGCTACGCCGATTTCGCGCGCCTCCACCGGTACGAGAAGTCGGGCGTCACGCAGGGCCTCACGCGCGTCCGCTCGTTCTCGCAGGACGACGCGCACATCTTCGCGAGCCCGGACAGCATCGACCGCGAGGTCGCGTCCTTCCTCACCTTCCTCGACGAGGTCTACGGGACCTTTGCGTTCGAGGACGTCGCGATCTCGCTCGGCCTGAGACCCGAAAAACGCGTCGGAAGAGACGAGGTGTGGGATCGCGCCGAGCGCGTCCTCGAGGCGGCACTCAAGGCCACCGGCCGCCCGTACGTCGTCTCGCCCGGAGACGGCGCTTTCTACGGCCCGAAGATCGACTTCCGAGTGAACGATGCGATCGGGCGACCCTGGCAGCTCGGCACGTTCCAGTGCGACTTCAACCTCCCCGAGCTCTTCGACCTGCACTACACGGCCGAGGACGGGACCAAGCAGCGTCCGGTCCTCCTTCACCGCGCGATCCTCGGGTCCCTCGAGCGCTTCCTCGGCATCCTCATCGAGCACACGGGCGGCGACTTCCCGTTCTGGCTCGCGCCGGAGCAGGTCCGTGTGGTTCCGGTTTCCGAGAGATTCAATGAATATTCGGAAAAGATTCTTAGAAGGGTAAGAGAAGAGGGCCTTCGCGCCTCTGTGGATGCTCGCAACGAAAAGCTGGGCGCGAAGATCCGCCATGGGGAGCTCGAAAAGGTACCCGCCCTGCTGATCGTCGGGGAGAAGGAGCAGGCGGCGGGCACGGTCTCCCTCCGCGTCCGCCACGGCGGGGAGTTCAAGGATCAGAATATAGAAGAGCTTCTGAGAATGATGAAGGGTGCGGTGGCGACGAGAAGCCTTCAATGGCACGCAGCCGCGGTTTCACCCTCTTCACCTTCTAAGAAATCCCCTGTTGCCTGACGATGCGCGCCGCCCGTGCCCGCTGCAAGTATCCGAGCCCCGAGCCATATTCACCTTCTAAGAAAATCTTCCTGACCGATAACGCATCGAAACCCCAACGCACCACGACCTAAGGAGGAAACAACCCTGGCATTTTTCAGAGGCGGCCCACGCGTTCCCCCCACGAAGAACTCTCCCATCAACGAGTTCATCCTCCGCTTCCAACAGGTCCGGCTCATCGGCTCGGACGGAGCCCAGCTCGGCGTCGTCGACCCACCGTCCGCCATCGCGAAGGCGCGCGAGGAAGGGCTCGACGTCGTCGTGATCGCCGAGCAGGCCGACCCGCCGGTCTGCAAGATCATGGACTTCGGCAAGTTCACGTTCGAGAAGAAGAAGAAAGAGCACGAGTCGAAGAAGAAACAGAAGATCACCCAGGTCAAGGAAATCAAGTTCCGGCCGAACATCGACGAGCACGACTACGACTTCAAGCTGAGGAACATCCTCCGGTTCCTGGAGGAGGGCGACAAGGTGAAGGCCACCGTCCAGTTCCGCGGCCGCGAGATGTCGCGCCTCGACAACGGGCGGAAGGTCCTCGACCGGCTCATCAAGGACCTCGAGGGCCGAGCGCACGCTGAATCCGGCACCGAGATGATGGGAAACCGGATGCACCAGATCCTCGGCCCGATCAAGAAGCATTGAGAAGGAGCCCCGAACATGGCCAACAAGAGAAAAACGCACCGCGGCGCGGCGAAGCGGTTCCACAAGACCGCCACCGGCAAGTTCAAGCGCGGACACGCGATGAAGCGCCACATCCTCACGAAGAAGAACGCGAGCCGCCTGCGGGGCCTCAAGAAGGCCACTCTCGTGTCGAAAGCCGACACGAAGAACGTCCGGTCGATGCTCCCGTACGCCTAAACGAAGTCACTAGACAAGGAGAGACACCATGCCTCGCGTCAAGCGCGGACCCAAGAGGAAGAATCGCCGGGTACGAGTTCTGGAGCTCGCGAAGGGCTACTACGGCACGAAGCACAACTGCTTTCGCATCGCCGAGCTGCAGGTCGAGCGCTCGCTCGTCTACGCGACGCGCGACCGCAAGCAGAAGAAGCGCGACTTCCGTGGACTCTGGATCGTCCGCATCAACGCGGCGGCGCGCCAGCACGACCTCAGCTACAGCAAGCTCATGGCGGGCCTGAAGAAGGCCGGATCCGACGTGAACCGCAAGGTCCTCGCGGAGATCGCCGTCGAGGATCCGAAAGGTTTCGCATCGATCGTCGCCTCGGCGAAGACGGCCCTCGGGCTGCCTGCCGCCGTCGCGAACGCGACCGCGAGCGCTTAGATCCGGAACTGCGTACCGCGAACCTGGTGGCTGATCCGATTCCTTCCGTCGAAGAGACGCGCCGCATTTTCTTAGAAGAGGTGAAGGCGGCAAAGGGGAGAGCCTCGTCCGGAACGGGCCTCCTCCCGGCGGACGTGCGCGCGCTGCACGTGCGTTGGCTCGGGCAGCAGCAAGGTGCGATCACGGCGCTCCTGAAGCGCCTCAAAGAACTTCCGAAGGAAGAGAAGGCGAGCTTCGGCGCCGCGGTCAACACTCTGAAGCGTGAGGCCGAGGCGGCGCTCTCTACCCTCGAAGAATCTTCCGTTCTCTTCGAACGCCGCCAAAAGGAGAGGGCGCTCGCCGTCGACGTGACCCTCCCGCCGCGCGCTCCGCGCGTCGGGCGGCTTCACCCCCTGACGGTCGTGAGGCGGCGAATCGAAGCCGCCTTCGCGTCCCTGGGCTACGAGATCGCGCACGGACCGGACGTAGAGACGGATTGGTTGAACTTCGGGGCGCTCAACTTCCCGCCCGACCATCCCGCGCGCGACGCCGTGGACACGTTCTTCGTGAAGGACGGCGGGGAAGGCGACGACCGGTTGCTCCTGCGCACGCATACGTCACCGGTCCAGATCCGGACGATGCTCGCGCAGAGGCCGCCGATCCGGATCGTCATCCCGGGCCGCGTCTACCGGAAGGACGACATCGATCCGCGCCACTCGCCCGTCTTCCACCAGATGGAGGGGCTCACGGTGGACGAGGGCATCACGTTCGCCGATTTGAAGGGCACGCTCGCGGCGTTCGCCCGGCTGCTGTTCACGCCCGAGACGAAGATCCGGTTCGGGCCGACGTTCTTTCCGTTCGTCGAGCCGGGCGTGGACGTCGCGGTCTCGTGCGTCTTCTGCAAGGGGACGGGCACTTCCCAAGGTGCCGCATGTCGCCCGTGCTCGGGTTCCGGCTGGATCGAGATCCTGGGCGCTGGGATGGTGCATCCCGCCGTGCTGAGGAACGGAGGCATCGACCCCGAGAAGTACTCGGGGTTCGCGTTCGGCATGGGTATCGACCGCGTGGCGTTCCTCGTCTACGGTGTTCCCGACCTGCGGCTCTTCTTCGAGAACGACGTGCGCTTTCTCGATCGCGTGTGGAGCTGAGGCGCGGATGAAGTTCTCACACGAGTGGATCGCGTCGTACCTGCCGGGTCCCGCGCCGGACCCGACGCAGCTCGGCGAGCGCCTGACGGCGCTCGGCTTCATCGTCGAGGGCGTCGAAGGCTCGGGAAGGGACACGGTCTACGACGTCGAGATCACGGCGAACCGGCCGGACGCGATGAGCCACCGGGGCCTCGCGCGCGAGGCGGCCCTGGCGCTCGGGCGAGCCTTCCGGGAGCCTGAGGCCGGTCCTCCGCTCCGGGAAAGCGACACGGCCGCCGACGCGCGTGCGCGCGTGTACGTCGAGGAGCCGGAGCTCTGCACCCGGTATTCCGCGCGCGTCCTCGAGGGAATCCGCGCGGGGGCGACGAGCGGCGCCGTCGCGGCGCGGCTCCATGCCATCGGCGCGGGGACGATCTCCGCCCCGGTGGACGCGACGAACCACGTCCTCTGGGACATCGGCCAGCCTCTCCACGCGTTCGACCTCGACACGCTCGCGAAGAGCGTAGACGGTTTCCCGACGATCATCGTGCGGCGCGCGCGGGCGGGGGAGACGCTCGTCACGCTCGACGGTGTCGCGCGCGCTCTCACTCCCCAGCATCTCGTGATCGCGGACGCCGAGAAGCCCGTCGCGCTCGCGGGGGTCATGGGCGGGCTGGCGACGGCGATCTCCGAGAAGACGACGCGCATCCTCCTCGAGGGAGCGCATTTCGACCCGCGCGCGGTGCGGAGGACATCGCGTTCCCTCGGCATGCACACGGACGCCTCGCACCGCTTCGAGCGCGGAACCGATCCCGAGGCGACGCGTGACGGCCTCGACCGGGCGGCACGCCTGATCCTCGAGGCCTGCGGCGGCACCGTGTGCCGGGGCACGATCGACGTCCGCGAAAGGCGGGCGAGCCCGCACGCCCCCCGGACACTCACCCTTCGCCTCGCGCGTCTCACGGCGTTCCTCGGAATGGATATCCCGGCCGCGCGCTGCGTGGAGATCCTCACTGCCCTCGGATTCTCTCCGGTCCTGGAGGGCGACGTCCTGCGCGTCACGGTGCCCTCCTGGCGCGTCGACATCGCGGGCGAGGAGGACCTCATCGAGGAGGTCGTCCGGTGCGAGGGCTACGACCGGCTGCCCGAGACGCTCCCGCGCCCGTACGCCCCGGCGCGCCCGCCGCAGGCGGCACTCGTCGAGGACCGCGCGCGCGATCTCCTCGCCGGCTTCGGGCTCCTCGAGTGCGCGACGTACTCGTTCGTCTCGGAAGCCGAGAATGCCCCGTTCGCGTCCGCCGCACCTGGCGCTCCGGTGCTCATCGAGAACGCTCTCGGCGAGCCCTTCACGACGATGCGTGCGACGCCGGTGATCGGCCTCCTGCAGAGCGCCCGGCACAACGCGCGGCGCGGCCAGAAGGACCTCGGCCTCTTCGAGATCGGGACGAGCTTCGGATGGAATCCGGAGAAGATTCCTGCTGAAGAGAAGAAGGTCGAGAAGACGGGAGAGGGAACCGGGGACGGGAGAGTTTCTGAGAAGGTAAGAGTCGCGATCCTCCTCGCCGGCGCCAGAAGCCGCCACTGGTCCCAGACGGAAGCGGCGAACTCGGATTTCTTCGAAGGGGCGGGAATCGCCGAAGCGCTCATGAAGGGACTCGGCTTGGGAGGCGCTTCGGCCCCCATTACCTTCAAAGAAGATCTTTCGTTCTCTTCGTTCCTGGCGGCTGGAAGATCCGCCCTCGTGAGCGTAGGGGACCAGCCCGCCGGCTGGGTCGGGGTTCTCGAGCCCTCGCTCGCAGCGACGTGGGATCTGACCGATCCCGTCGTGGCCGACCTCGACCTCGGGGTCCTTGCGGCTTCGCTGCCGCCTCCGGAGACGTCCGTCGAGCCGCCGCCCCGTTACCCCGGCAGTGAAGTGGATCTCACGGTGACGCATCCGCTTTCGACGGCGTGGAAGACGCTCGAATCGGCCGTGCGCGCGAGCGCGCCTTCGGAGCTCGTGGCCGTGGAGGCGAAAGGTCGCTACCGTGGCCCCGGCGTCAAAGAAGGGTTCGTGAAAACGACGTTGACCCTGCGTTTCGGCTCGCCGCTCCGCTCTCTCGCGCGCGAGGACGTGAACGCATGGCGCGATGCCGCTGCGCGGCGCCTTCTGGCGCTGCCCGGAGCCGCGGTGGACGGCGTGCCGGCGGCAAATTGAGGAGGACGATGTGAAGGAAACGAAGAGCCGGAGCGAAAGCAAGGCGGAGGCGGGCGGGGAACCGAGCCTCGACGGGGTACTCGACGCGATCGAGTCGCGGCTGGAATCGCTCGTGGAGGTCGTGCAAAGCCTGTCCCGCGACAACGAGCGCCTCGAGTCCGAGCTGGCGGCGGCCCGCGAGGCGAGCGAGAAAAACGGCGGCGCCGCGGCCGCGCTCGCGCGGCACGAGGCCGAGCGCACGGCGGTCAGGACGCGGATCGAGCGCCTCCTGAAAACGCTCGAGGAGACCAGCGTACCCGGCCGTCGCGCCTGAGGCCGCGTGCTATTCTCTGGTCGCGGCGCGAACCGGTCGCCGCGCGAGGAAAATGGCGCCGAAACCGTCCGTCACGCAGGTGGAAATCTTCGGCCAGACGTACTCCGTCCGGGCGGCGGGCGACCCTGCGTACATCAAGGAGCTCGCGAGCTTCGTGGACCAGAAGATGCGCGAGGTCTCCGAGCACGCGCCGACGGTCGACGCCGCGAAGATCGCCATCCTCACGGCGCTCAATATTTCCGACGAGTTCTATCAGTACCGTTCCAAGTCAGGCTCCGAGGGTGATCCGGGGCGGGTCGCGAAACGCGCCACCCGCCTCGTCGAAAAACTCGACGAGATCCTGAAGACGTCTTCTCGGGCCATTCCGGCGAGGGCCGGCAGCGAATCGATCGGCACCCTGCGCGGTGCGTGAATGGGATATGTCCTTGAACCGATATTTCAATCGTGGAGTCAACGCAACTGGGCCGTCCTGTGATGCCCCTTCGGGGGAACTAATGGGCTGCCCCGTGGGCTCCCCCTGTCTTACGACGGGTTCAATCGACACACCCCACACGGCCGAGGCGGGGCGCCTTTATCGCTCTCATCCCAGGAGACTCTTCCGGGTTCGCGTCTAGCTTTCGACCGGATCGCCCTCGAAAGAACGTTCGATCGAGGGGGACCGACCCGTGAACTCCATTCAAGTCATCGCCGTCGAGGCCGCGCTCGCGGTCTTCGCCGTGGGTGTCCTCATCTGGGCCCTGAGGACCCGCGGAGCGGCTTCCATCGCGAAAGCCGAGGCCGAGCTCGAGGCTCGCAAGAAGCTCGAGGAAGCGAGGCTCGCCGCCGAGTCGGCCGTCCGGCGCGCCGAGGCCACCGCCCAGAAGACCGAGCTGGACGCGAAGGAGCGGGCGCTCAAGGCCCGCGAGGCCGTCGAGCAGGAGGCCGTCAAGAGGCGGGCCGAGCTGCTCGACCAGGAAAAGCGCCTCCTCTTGAAGGAAGAGACCCTCGACAAGAAGATCGTCGTCGCCGAGAAGCGCGAGCTGGAATCCGAGAATCGCGCGCAGAACCTCACGAAGCGCGAGAAGCGGATCGACGAGATGGAGGTCGAAGCCCAGAGGAAGGCCGAGGAGATCGTCGCCGAGCAGCGCGAGAAGCTCGAGAAGATCGCCGGCCTGACGGCCGAGCAGGCCAAACGGGACCTGATCCGCGAGCTGGAGAACGAGGCGCGCCTGGAGGCGACCGGGCTCGTCCGCCGGATCGAAGAGGACGCCGTCGAGAGCGCGAACTGGAAAGCGAAGCGCCTCCTCTCGATGACGATCCAGCGCATGGCGTCGGACCACGTCGTGGAGAGCACCGTGTCGGTCCTGGACCTCCCCTCGGACGACATGAAGGGGCGGATCATCGGACGCGAGGGGCGGAACATCCGGGCCGTGGAAGCCGCCACGGGCGTCGACATCATCATCGACGACACGCCCGAGGCGATCCTCCTTTCGTCGTTCGACCCGATCCGCCGCGAAGTCGCGCGGCGCGCGCTCGAGCGCCTCATCCAGGATGGGCGCATCCATCCGGCCCGCATCGAAGAGGTCGTCGAGAAGGTCCGCGAGGAACTGTGGCTGGACGTCAAGACCACCGGAGAGGCCGCGGCCTTCGAGTTCGGCATCGCCGACCTCCACCCGGAGGTCGTCAAACTGCTCGGGCGCCTGAAGTACCGCACGAGCTACGGGCAGAGCGTCCTCCAGCACAGCAAGGAGGTCGGGTGGGCCGCGTGCCACCTCGCGAGCGAGCTCGGTGCCGACGTCACGGTCGCCAAGCGCGCCGGGCTTCTCCACGACATCGGCAAGGCGATCGACCGGGAGCAGGAGGGCACGCACCTCGAGCTCGGCCGGCAGATCCTCAAGAAGTACGGCGAGACGGAGTCCGTCATCCACGGCATGGAGTGCCACCACGGCGACTACGAGCCGCGCACGATCGAGGCGGTCCTCGTGAACGCCGCGGACGCGATCTCGGCCGCGCGGCCCGGTGCGCGCCGGGAGATCCTCGAGACGTACGTCAAGCGCCTCGAGAAGCTCGAGAAGATGACGGACGGCATGAAGGGCGTCGAGCGCACGTTCGCGATCCAGGCCGGGCGCGAGCTGCGCGTCATCGTGGACGCGAAGAAGGTCACGGACGACGAGTGCCTGTGGATGTCGAAGGACATCGCCAAGCGCGTCGAGGCTGAACTGCAATATCCCGGGCAGATCAAGATAACGGTCATCCGCGAGACGAGAGCGGTGGATTTTGCTAAATAGAAGAGAAGAGAGAGAAGAAGATTTTCTTAGAAGGGTGTGTGGGGCCGGGCCGAGCCGCAGCGCCGCAGCGGTGACTCGTGTGCCCCGCGTTCATTCCCCCTTCGAAGAAATTTTGCAGACCGGTTCAAGAATGCCCCGGCGCCTGCACGCGCGGGCGGGAGCAAATCTCTCTTGAAGATTCTCTTCGTCGGCGACGTGGTCGGAAAGCCCGGCCGCAAGGCGCTTTCTCTGCTCGAGAAGGTCATCGGGCGGGAGCACATCGACTTCACGATCGTGAACATCGAGAACGCGGCCGGGGGATTCGGCGTGACGGCCGAGATCTTCGCGGACCTCAGCAAGCTCCCGGTCGACGTGTTCACGTCCGGCAACCACATCTGGGACAAGAAGGAATTCGTGCCGCTTCTCTCGGATCTCGAGAACCTGCTGCGTCCCGCGAACTATCCCCCGGGCAATCCGGGCCGCGGGTGGGCCATCCAGGACACGCCGTCGGGAATCCCCGTGGGCGTCCTGAACCTGCAGGGCCAGGTCTTCATGGCGAACACGGACTCGCCGTTCCGGGTGGGCGATCAGGCGCTCGTCGAGATGAAGGCGAAGCGGCCGGATCTGAAGGTCGTGGTCGTCGACATCCACGCGGAGGCGACCTCCGAGAAGCAGGCCGTCGGCTGGTGGTTCGACGGCCGGGTTTCCGTCGTCATCGGCTCTCACACGCACGTGCCGACGGCGGACGCGCGACTCCTGCCGAAGGGAACCGCTTATCAGGGAGACGCCGGGATGACGGGCGCGTACGAGGGGATCATCGGCTTCGACCCGAAAGCCATCCTCGAAAAGTTCCTCTATCAGACGCCGCGCTCGATGGAGACGGCCACGCGCGATGTCCGCATGTGCGGCGCGATCGTGGACGTCGACGAGACGACGGGCAAGGCCCGCTCGATCACGCCGATCCAGGAGAAGCTGACCGGCTAGGGACGGAGAGATCGTACCGAGCACCGCCTGCAGTCGAAGTCGAATAGGATCCTTCTCGGAGGCGTCGCGTGGGCGAAACCGCAGAGCAGCAGCGCATTCGCGGGCAGGCCGTGCACCTTCTCGACCTCGCCATTCCCCGGCTCGAGCAGATCCTCCGGCTGCGGATGCTGGTCTACGGCGAACGCGCCGTTCCCGGCGGCGTGCGCTTCGGCCAGGTGCTGACGGAAACATGGGCCGTGCGTGAGCGCGGCATCCGGTGGGTGCTCTCTCGACTCCACGCCCTACGTCAGCGCCTCGTCAGCGGGCCCGTGCCGGACCTCTGGCAGGGCGAGATCACGGCGACCGGGAGAAACGTGTACGTCGGCCAATTCCCGCCAAGCCTGCGTGAGGT
Source organism: Thermoanaerobaculia bacterium (assembly GCA_035455045.1). Lineage (GTDB taxonomy): Bacteria > Acidobacteriota > Thermoanaerobaculia > UBA5066 > UBA5066 > Fen-183. The sequence goes on from DATIFW010000174.1 coordinate 23,574, forward strand.
CTATCTCTCCTACTACCACTTCAACGACGAGCAGGGCGTTCCCGAAGAGATTGACGGCTTCGACACTGGTTTCGCCGTCCGGTTCATCGAAGCGATCCTCGGTTCGAGCTGGTCGCTGGACCGCACCCACCTCACCGGCATCAACGTCGTGGTCCGGGATCCGGTGAACCATCCGGACGAGGTTCAGCCTCTGCTTCCGTTCGGGCCCGTGAACGGCACCATCCTCGAGCTCTGGCGCGACTCGCCGGGGAATCTCTTCTACAACTTCCACGGCCGGCGCCGGTACGTCGACGCCGATCGTCTGCGCCTTCCCGGGGTGGGAGGCTCATGGCGCGGCCCGAATTCGGCCCGGTAGGGACCTCGCGCGCCCCAAATGCGGCGTCTCGGAACCCTGCTAGGATCGCGGCATGGCCGTCGACAAGGAGCTCCTCGACATCCTCGCGTGTCCCGCCTGCGACGCGCGTCCCCCCGTGACGCTGTGCCTCCTGAAGGCCGACGTCGCGAAAAACGTCGTCGAAAAATACCGCGAGAGCCTGAAGGACGAAGAGCCCGTCGTGACCGAGGGGCTTTCGTGCGCGGCCTGCGGACGCGTCTATCCGATCGTCTCCGACATCCCCGTGATGCTCGTCGAGGAGGCTCTTCCGGCAGACGCCCGGATGGCCTGATCCCCTCCTGAGGCTCCTTCCCGAACCGATCGCGCGCCGAAGCGGATGGGAGCGCGCGGCGTTCGTGTTCTTCCTGCTTGGCGTCGGGTTCGTGCCGGGAATCGGTCCGGCGAACGTCTGCCTCGTGCTGACGCTGGCCTGCACGATCGTGTGGCGCATTTCGGCCCGGGCGCGCGGCGAGGACTTTCTCGGACCCTTCCGCCGCACGACGCCGCTCCATGCCCCTATCGGAGCATTCGTGCTTTTCTCGACGCTCTCCTGCTTCTTCTCGACACTTCCCTCGCGGTCGCTCATCCAGATCAAGGGCTTCGGGACGTACCTCCTGGTCGTCTTCGTGGCCGCGCTGCTCGACGACGCATCGGACGTGAAGCTCGCCGTGGACGCCTGGCGGATCACGGCGCTTTATCTCGTCCTGCGCGGGTTCGCGGAGTGGATCTCGGGTTCGCCGAGCCTCGACTTCCGGATCTCTGGAGGTCTGTCGATCTACATGACGTATGCGGGCCTCCTCCTCGTGTTCGTGACGCTCCTCGGCGCGCGGGGCATTTCCGGAGGATCTCGGGGGGCCCGCTGGGCCGACGTCGGGATTGCGCTCGCGGGCGTTCTTGCGACGGCCCTCACTCTCACGCGCGGCGCTTACGTGGGCCTCGCGGTCGGCCTCCTCGCGGTCCTCCTCGCGGCACGGCCGCGCTTCGCTCTTGCGGTGCCCTTCGTCGCCGCCCTGTTCGTCGTCCTCATGCCGCTCGCCGTGCGGGACCGTCTCGCGTCCCTCACGAACCCGAACGACGT
>DATIFW010000175.1:0-11880 GCA_035455045.1 Thermoanaerobaculia bacterium
CGATGCCGAGGAGCGTGGTCTGCGGGGCGTAGATGAGCCCGTCGCGGGCCTCGACGCCGAGGATGCGGCCGTAGGTCACGCGCAGCGTGCCGTTCGCGTCCGGCGCCGTGAGGCCGCCGCTCTTCTCGAGCAACGCCTCGGCGTAGCGTGCTCCGAAGCGCTCCAGGGCGCCCTCCCGCCTCTTCGCCCGCTCGCGATTCGCCTGCCAGAGCGGATGGAGCGCGGCCGCGAGGTCGATCATCGGGTCCTTCGCCGCGAGGAGCTCGGCGGCGGACTTGTCCAACAGCGCGAGGCGCGTCGCCTTGTCGCCCAGCTTCGTGCCCGCGTAAAGCCGGTCGCAGAGCGCGTCGACCTTCTTCCCGGCTTCCGCCTCGGACATCCCGGCCGCGAACCCCGCTTCCCGGTCGAGCGCCTCGATGCGCTGACCGGCGGGGAGCTTCGACGCCTCGACGAGGATGTACCTCAGGAGCGCGCGGTCCGCCGCCGGGTCGTACGAGCGCTGCAAGCGGTCCTGCGCTTCACGGATGCGGCTCCAATTGCGCTCCTGATACTCGGACTCCCGTTCGAGATCCTTTTTCGGGCGCTCGAGGGACAGGGCGTAGAGCGTGTGCGCCGCGGGCAGGAGCCAGGTGGCGCCCACCATCATCGGCCCGCCCGTTCCGATCAGGTCGTAGAGAGTCGCGTCCCGGTCCCGCGTCTTCTCCTTCTCGGCCTGGATCGCGTTCATCCCGGCCAGGACGTCGCCGTACTTCCTCTGACGCCGGGGATCCGCGTCGATCCACAGGACGAGGTCCTTCTCCGTGCTCTGTTTCGTGCCGAGGAGGTTGCCCTTCTTGAAGCCTTCCACGACGCCTTTGCGATTCGTGAGCGTGTTGTGGAGGCCGCGCTTCCTCGTCGCGACGCGAAGCTGCGTCTCCTTGCTCTTCTTTCCGACTTCGTCGAGGAGGGCGATCAGCTCGGTGTTCCGGCGGACGGTGCGCGGGAACGTCCATTCGGCCAGCTCTTTCGTCTGCGCGTATGTCGCGAAGCGCTGCGTCTTGCCCGGATATCCGGCCACGAAGACGAGGTCGCCGGGACCGGCGCCTTCGGGCGAGACCTTGAGCCAGTGCTTCGGTCTGAAAGGGACGTTCTCCTTCGCGTACGGTACGGACTTCCCCGCGGGCGACACGTAGGCCCGGTAAAAAGACCAGTCGCCGGTGTGGCGCGGCCATTGCCAGTTGTCGGTCTCGCCGCCGAAGTTGCCGATGCCCTCCGCGGGCGCGTAGACGAGCCGGACGTCCCGGATCTCCATCTGCGTGAGCTCGAAATACTTCAGGCCGTCGAAGAACGACGCCACGCGGCAGCGCGAACCTTCCTTCTCGCAGGAAGCCGTCCGCTCCTTGATACGCCTTTCGATGACGTCGTGCCGGGCGCGGTCATCGAGCTTCGGATCGATCCTGCCGGCGATCTCTTCCGTGACCTCCACAACCGAAGTCGTCACGTAGACGCGCGAGCCGGGCCCGGCGGTCAGCTCCTGTTCGCGCGAGGCGGCGAGAAAGCCGTCCTCCATGAGGTTCTTCTGCGGCGTGGAGTTGAACTGGAGGGCGGCCTGCACGCAGTGGTGATTCGTGGCGATGAGACCGTCCGGCGAGACGAACGACGCGCTGCAGCCTCCGAGAGACACGATGGCTCCCATGGGATGGCCCGTGAGATCGGCGAACGCCTGCGGATCGCCCCGGAAGCCCATCGCCTTGAGGCGCTCCTGGAGCTGCGGAATCTGCTGCGGCATCCACATGCCTTCGTCCCCGCGGGTGGCGGCGGACAGAAGACAGAGGACCAGTACGACGTTGAGACGGGTTTTCAAGAGTTCCTCCTGGAGAGATGGCGGCGCAAACGTCGAATTATGCCTCGAAATCGGGGAGAGTTGAGCCGTCAAGTATTCTGCGAGTCCGCATGAATCTCCCGAAATCCCTCACGGCCGCTCTCGACGATCTCCTGACGCGCGCGTTCTCGGAAGAGGGCGAGGACATCACGTCGCTCGCGGTCTTCGGACCGGCTGCGCGTGTGGCGGCGAAGATGGTGTGCCGCGAGCGCGCCGTCGTCTCGGGAGCGGCGTTCCTGCCCCGGCTCTTCGCCTTCCTTTCGCCGCCCGCGCGGGTGGCGCTCTGCGTTTCGGACGGCGACCTCGTGGAACCGAGCACCGTTCTCGCCGAGATCGAAGGGCCCGCGATCACCGTGCTCGCGGCCGAGCGCACCGCCCTGAACCTCGTCCAGCGGCTCACCGGCATCGCGACCCTGACCCGCGCGTACGCCGACGCGCTCCAGGGCACGAAGGCGGTCCTTCTCGACACGAGGAAGACGACCCCCTCCCTGCGGGCATTCGAGCGCTACGCCGTGCGCTGCGGCGGGGGCACGAATCACCGCCCCGGCCTTTCCGGCGGATTCCTCGTCAAGGACAACCACGCGGACGGCGCAGGCTCGACGTGGGAAGCCACGCGGCGCGCAGGCGACTTTCGAGCGCTGAACCGCCGCCTTCACGGCCTCCTGCTCGAGGCCGAGGCGCGCACGCTCGACGAGGTGCATCAGGCGCTCGACGCCGGAGCCGAACGGGTGCTTTTGGACAACATGTCGACGTCCGCGATCCGCAAGGCCGTCGAGGACGTCCAACTCTTCAACGAGGCGACGGGGCACGACGTCACGACGGAAGCTTCGGGCCGCATGACGCCCGAGACGGCCCGTGCCGCCGCGGAAGCCGGAGTCGACTTCGTCTCGGCCGGCGCGCTGACGCACTCGGCCAGGGCGATCGACATCGCCCTGGATATCGACAAGAGCGCGCCGCCGGGTCGCCGAGCCCTGGGCGGGCCCATCACAAAGACGAAACATCCGAAGAGCACGATTTCTTCGAAAGTGAAGAGAGCGGGCGCATGAGTACGTTTCCCTCGCGCGTCCACACGCCCGTCCTCGTGCTCGGCACGGGCATCGCGGGCCTGACCGCCGCGTTCACACTCGCGCGACGCGGCGTGAAGGTCGTCGTCCTCACGAAGGCGAAACAGCCCGAGGATTGCAACACGGCGTGGGCGCAGGGCGGCATCATCTACTTCGGCAAGAAGGACTCGCCGCGCTCCCTCGTGAAGGACATTCTCCGGGCGGGGGCGGGCCTCTGCCAGCCCGAGGCCGTCGCGTCCCTCGCGCGGCGCGGCCCCGAGGTCGTGAAGGACATCCTCCTGGACACCGTCGGCGTCCCCTTCTCGCGCACGATGCACGGCGACCTGGACTTCACGCGCGAGGGCGCACATTCGGTCGCGCGCATCGTCCACTCGGCCGACGCGACGGGGCGGGCGATCGAGACGGCCCTCCTCGCCCGGCTGACCTCCGAGAAGAACGTCACCCTCCTCACGGAGGCGACCGCGATCGACCTCATCACGGCGCGTCATCACTCGCGGGACGTCGCCCAGCGGTACGCGCTGCAGGATCCCTGCCTCGGCGCTTACGTCCTCGACGGAAAGGGAAAGGTCCACACGGTCCTCGCGGACTTCACCGTCCTGGCGACGGGAGGAGTCGGGCGGCTCTTCCTCCACACGACGAACACGCGCCATGCGATCGGCGGCGGCCTCGCGATGGCCGAGCGGGCGGGCGCGGCCACTCTGAACCTCGAGTACGTCCAATTCCATCCCACCACGCTCTACCACCCCGAAGCGGAGGGCTTCCTCATCTCCGAGGCCCTGCGCGGCGAAGGAGCCGTGCTCGTGAACCGCGCGGGCGAGCCCTTCATGCGGCGGTACGCGCCGAAGCTCAAGGACCTCGCCCCGCGCGACGTCGTGACACGCGCGATCGTGGAGGAGATGACGTCCCGCGGCGAGCCCTGCGTCTACCTCGACCTCGCGCACCACTACCGCGTCCACGAGGGACAGAGCATCAAGGAGCGCTTCCCGACGATCGCGAAGACGTGCGAGAAGTTCGACATCGACATCGCGACCGAGCCGATCCCCGTCGTGCCCGCCGCGCACTACCACTGCGGGGGAGTCCTCGCGGACCTCGAGGGCCGGACCACCATCCGGCACCTTTACGCCGTGGGCGAGGTGTCGTGTACGGGCGTGCACGGGGCGAACCGCCTGGCCTCGACGTCCCTGCTCGAGGGTCTCGTCTGGGGCGAGGCGGCGGGCACGTCCATCGCGCGCGGACTGAAGAGAGGCGGCGTGAACCCGGCGAGCGTCTTTCGCGCGATCCCGGACTGGGAGTCGCCCGGCGAGGCCCAGAACGAGGACCCCGCGCTCATGCAGCAGGACTGGGCGACGATCCGCACCACGATGTGGAACTACGTGGGCATCGTGCGCACGACGGCGCGGCTCGCGCGCGCGGTGGCCGACCTGCGCGACCTCGAGAAGCGCATCCTTCGTTTCTATCAGGTGACGCGGATCTCGAAGGAGATCGTCGACCTCTTCCACGGCGTCAGGGCCGCGCACCTGATCGCGACGGCCGCGTTCAAGAACCCGGTTTCACGGGGCTGTCACTACCGGAAGAGCTGACGCGCCGCGTGCTTCGCACGCGACCGAGTAGGGCGCGCGAGCGACGGTCACATCCTGGGGGAACCCCGATCGGGTTCCCCCGAATCCCCTCCTCACACACGAGAGAGCAGCTTCTATCCCGACGGCGTTCTCAGACCGTCTCCAAAATCGCCTCGGCATCGAGCGTGATCTCGATTTCGTCCCCCACGACGAAGCCGCCGCGGTCGAGCGGGGCGTTCCAGCTGACGCCGAAGTCGTGCCGATTGATCGTGGTCGTCGCGAGGAAGCCGGCCCGGAGCTTCGGGCCTTTGTCGACCCCGTCCTCCCACCAGGGGGTCGACCACTGGCCCAGGTAACGGACTTTCAGCGTCGTCCTCTTCGTATTCCCGCGGATCGTGAGGGTGCCCGTGACGTGGGCGTCGTGGTCGCCGACGAGCTCGACCTCGTTTCCCGAGAACGTGATCGTGGGATGGTTCTCGACGTCCAGGAAATCCGCGCTCTTCAAATGGGCGTCACGCTGCGGCTCCCCCGTCCAGATCCTCCGGGCGTCGATCTCCACCTCGAGGGAGGACGCCTTCGGGTCCAAGGGGTCGAACTCCAGCGTGCCGTGCACGTCCTTGAAGTGCCCGCGGACGCAGGTGACCATCATGTGCCGCGCACAGAACTCCGCCGCCGTGTGCCCCGGCTCGAAGAACCACTTCGCCACGACGCGCCTTTCTCTCCCGGAAGAGTTCAGCGCTTCCGGTCGGGCACGAAAAAGAGAACGACGCCGATCGCCGCGACCGCGAGGGCGACCCACCGTCCCGTCTCGGCCAGGTCTCGCTTGCCGCGCTCCTCCTTCGAGAACGTCGTCTTCAGTTTGCCCTCAACGCTTTCGTAGCCGCCACGCTGGCTGGACGCGACGAGGAATCCGACGACACCGAGCACGATGAGGACGAGAGCGATCCGCCGCATGAGTCCTCCTTGGGCGGGATCTTAGACGCGCTCACCCGGGCACGACGATCAAAACGCGTCCCGCAGCCGGGCCCATCGCGAACGGAGTCGTCGCCACGGCGTCGCCGTCGACCTGCACGTCCAGCTCGTAGCCCGCGAGCGACCGCGCGGCGAACTGTCGCACGGCGAGGCGCGAGCAGCCCTCGACCGAGAGGTGCGCGGCCCTTCCGCGGGAGAGGCGACCGTACCAGCGCATGAGCGTCCCGCGCGAGCGGGACCCGAACAGGACGAGATCGAGGAGGTCGTCCGCCGGATCGGCGAAGGGAGAAAGGATCGCGTCGCCTCCGTACCGACGCGTGTTCGCGGCGAGGACGAACGTCGCTTCCGCCGAAAAAGGCGCGCCTTCGGCGTCCACGGCGGTCACCTCGATCGGCGGGAACTCGTACTTCAGCCATTCCAGCGTCGCCGTCCAGCCGATGCCGGTGCGGCCGAAGAGGCGCTTGAGAAGGGGCACGATGTTCTTCATGACGCGTGCGTCGAACCCCACGCCGGCGCCGATGAGGCACGTCCGGCCCGCCGCGTGCCACACCGTGAGGGGCTTGATGCGAGAGGACGTCAGCGCCCGCTCCCCCTCGGCCACGGTGCGGCCGATGCCGTATTCCCGGGCCACGACGTTCGCCGTCCCCGTCGGAAGGATCGCGATCGGCACGTCGGTGCCGAGCAGGGCCTCGGCGACCTCGCCCACGGTCCCGTCGCCGCCCGCCACCGCCACGAGGTCGAGCGCATCCCGGAGGCGCGAGGCCACGAGCTCGGTCGCGTGGCGCGGGCGCTCGGTCGGGAGGGGGAGGAGCTCGAGTCCGCGCGTCGCCGCGCGCGCGACGACGCCCGCCACATCCGTGCGACGGCCGGCGCCGCCTGCCATTGGGTTGTAGACGAGGAGGCCCCGCCGCGGGGCGCCGCCTTCAGCCAAAGAGCGTGCCCGGGCCCGCCATGGGCTTCAGCCCGAGGTGGCGATACGCGAGGGCGGACGCCACGCGTCCCTTCGGCGTCCGCTGGAGAAACCCGGATTGCAGGAGGAACGGCTCGTACAGGTCCTCGAGCGTGCCCTTGTCCTCGCCGAGCGAGTGCGCGAGCGCCGAGAGTCCGACCGGTCCCCCGGAAAACCGCTCGATGACCAGCGTGAGGATCCGGCGATCGATCTCGTCGAGGCCGTGCTGGTCCACTTCGAGCTTGTCGAGCGCGACTTCCGCCGCGCGCTCGGTGATCGCGCTCTCTCCGGCGACCTCGGCGTAGTCGCGCACGCGGCGCCGGAGCCGGTTCGCGATGCGCGGCGTGCCGCGGCTTCGCCGCGCGATCTCGCGAGCGCCCGCGGGCTCGACGGGGCAGGAGAGGATGTCGGCCGAGCGCGTCACGATCGTCGCGAGTGCCTCGGCATCGTAGAAGTCGAGCCGGTGCGTGATGCCGAATCGGGCCGTGAAGGGCTGTGACAGGAGCCCCGCCCTCGTGGTGGCGCCCACGAGCGTGAACGGCGGAAGCCTCAGCTCGACCGTGCGCGCGCCGGGTCCGGTGCCGATGATGAGGTCGAGCTTCCCGTCCTCCATCGCCGGGTAGAGGATTTCCTCGACCGCGGGCGGCATGCGGTGGATCTCGTCCACGAAGAGGACGTCGCCCGGCGCGAGGTTCGTGAGGATCGCCGCGAGGTCGCCGGCCTTCTCGAGGACCGGGCCGGAAGTGGCGCGGATCTGGGCGCCCATCTCGCGGGCGATGATGTGCGCGAGCGTCGTCTTGCCGAGGCCCGGAGGGCCGCAGAGCAGGACGTGGTCCAGCGGCTCCTGCCGCTGCCGCGCGGCCTGCAGGAAGACGCCGAGCGTCTCCTTCAGCTTCGGCTGCCCGATGAACTCCTGCAGCGCGCGCGGGCGGAGCGTGACCTCGGGGTCCGCCTCGGCCGTCTGGAGCACGCCCGAGAGAATGCGTTCGTCCACGGCTCGCGATTATGAAGGACTCGCGCGGCTGACGGCCGCAGTCAGGACGCTACCGAGTAGCCGCGGTTGCCTTGACCGTCCCCTGCCATTCGTAGCTCATTTTGCTGCCGTCCACCTTGAGTGGCGAGAAGGTGACGTTGAGCGTCTCCCCGCCCCGGGGGAACTTGTCCAAACGGCCTTCCTTCGGAACGATCGAGGACGACCATTCGCTCCGCACGGAACCGCCAGATGCGCGCTCCAAGGTAGCCCGGCCCTTCTCGGCCAGCGTCTTGCCGTCCGTGGTCCACGTCACCTGATAATCCTTGACCGCGGAAAAATCGGTCGGGCCGTCGTAGGTTCCGGAGATGGTGATCGTCGTCGACCACTCTTTCGCGCTGATGGCTCTGACCTCGGTGTCGAAAACGATCTTACTGTTCGGGTATTCCGGGTACGAAAGCGTCCGGCGGACGTTGTAGTTCCCGTGTGTGATGTCGTAGAGGTTCATCACATCATCGCCAAGGGTGCTCAGACCAGCACCCGTGTGATGGGTGGTTCACGCGTGGGTATTGACGGTAGCCGGCGTGAAGCCTGTCGGAAGTTTGGAGAACTCGCACGACGAACTGCCGCCGCGTCTCGTGTTGAACGTTGCCGACACCTGCCCTTCGAACGGGCTGGCGTTCACTGAGCCGGTGATTACAGTGCGAGACAGGATTTCGATGCCGCGATTTTGATCGCGATCAAGGCTGCAAGCGACCAGGAATGCTGCGGCGGTCACCGATAGTCCCAGCACAAAATGAAGCCTGCGCTTCGCAAGTGTCTCAGGTGCTCGAAGCGAAGTGTCCAGCGGTCTCCCATCAGACAGAAATTCCATCACGGCACCTCTTTCCAAGGTTCTATGGCCAGTCCCATGTTTCCTCTGCACGCCAGAATATCGGCGCCTCTATGGATAGTCCACGCTAATTCCATCCCGACCCCTCCTAGCGGGCCAAAGATTTCAGGGCGGCCTGGAGGATCTTGTTGAGGTCTTCCACCCCGACGGCCTTGACGGCCTTCTCCACGGCCTGCTCGGCCTGCGCCAGTTTGTAGCCGAGGTTCTCGAGGGCGCCGATCGCGTCCTCGACGGCCGAGGCCTTTCCGCCCGGGGCCGGGACCCCCGCGCCCTCTCCGAAGCTCGCCAGCCTTTCCTTCAGCTCGAGCCCGAGCCGCTCGGCCAGCTTCTTGCCGACTCCCGGGATCGTCGCCAGGACGCGCGCGTTCTGGGTCACGATCGCGCGGACGAGATCCGGGAGCGGCAGGCCCGACAGCACCGTCAGCGCGACCCTCGGCCCGATCCCCGACACCGAGATCAGGCGCTCGAAGACGTATTTCTCCTGCGCCGTCGCGAAGCCGAAGAGAGAGAGCGCGTCCTCGCGCACGTGCGTGTGGACGTGGAGGACGGCCTTCTCGCCCACGGGGGGGAGCGCCGAGAACGTGCCGAGCGGAATCGCGAGGTCGTAGCCGACGCCGTTGACGTCGAGGACGACCCGGTCCGTGCGCAGGTCGAGGACGGTCCCCGAAAGGCGGGCGATCACCGGCGAGCCGTCGTCCCTACGCCTTCGAGCCGCCCATCTTCGAGAGGAGCTCGCGGTTGAGCTCGATCTTCAGATCCGAGCGCTTCTTCTGGACGAGCGCCTGCAGGAGACGGTTCGATTTCTGGCCGCGCAGGCTTTCCTTGAGCTCCTCCCTCTCCTTCTCGAACGCCGCCGTCTCGAACGGCGTCACGCTGTCGACACGTACGACGACCGCGCCGCGCTCGGCCACGGCGATGGGCCCCTTCAGCTCGCCCGGCTTCGCGGCGAACACGGCGTCGAGAACCGCCTTCGGAGCGCCGAGTCCGGGAATCGGGCCGCCCTTTCCGAAGGCGTCGGGCGTCTCGACCTTGAGGTTCAGCTTCTTCGCGATGCCTTCGAGCGTCGCGTCCGCGGTCATCGCCTGCTTCAGCGACGCAAGCGTCGCCTCGTCCTGCCTCTTCTTCTGGATGTCGGCCAGGACGCGCGCCTTGACCTCGGCGAACGGCGGGAGGCCGGGTTTCTTGATCTCGACGAGCTTGAGGATGGCCTCGCCGCGCGCCGTGGAGACGGGAGTCGCCGCCGCCTCCCCCTCCTTGAGAGCGAACAGCCTTTCGCTGAATTGCGGGTTGAACCCGATCCCCTGAGGCGCGTCCGTCCGCGCGACGAGCTCCGTCTCGTTGAACGTGACGCCGCCCCCGGCGAGCTTGCGCAGATCGTCGTCGGACGGCTTGCTCATTCTCGCGACCTTTTCAGCGAGGCCCGCGGCGAGACGTTTGGCCTCGTCGCGCGCGCGGTCCTCCTGCAGGCGGGCGCGGATTCCCGCCGACACCTCGAAGAGCGGCTGGACGCGCTCGCCCGTCTTCTCGAGCACCTGGATGACGTGGTACCCGAAGGAGCTCTTCACGGGCCCGACGATCTCCTTCTCCTTCGCGGAGAACGCGGCCTCCTCGAACTCCTTCACCATGCGTCCTCTCGGGAACGAGCCGAGATCGCCGCCGTTCGCCTTCGAGCCCGGGTCGTCCGATTCGGCCTTCGCGAGCGCGGCGAAGTCCGCGCCGCCCTTGAGCTTCCGGACCGCGGCCTCGGCCTTCGCCCTCTGTGCGGCGTCGTTCGCCCCCTCGGCCTTGTACAGGATGTGCCGGGCATGCACTTCCTCGCTCTTTCGATAGGTCTCCGCATTGGAGGAGTAGTCGGCCGCGACGTCGGCATCCGAGACCTGGATCGTGGGCTTGATCTTCGCGGTCTCGACGAGCAGGTACTTGGCCCTGCGCTTCTCGGGCTGCAGGTACGGGGTCGGGTTCGTCTTGAAGAACGCCTCGGCCTCCGCGTCGGAGACCGGGGCCTGCGCGCCGGTGACGACGGGCAGGAGCGCCCAGGCGACCTTCGCCTTGACGTTCCTCTTCTCGAACTCGGACTTCACCTCGTCGTCGGAGACGACGATGGATTCCGTGAAGAACCGGTTCAGCTTCTCGAGGAGGATCTGCTCGCGCTGCTGCTCCTCGAAGCTCTGGGGCGCGAGGTGATTCGCCGCGAGGATGCGGCGGTAGGTGGCGTCGCCGACGAAGGCCCCGTCCTTCACGAACAGCGCCTTTCCGCTCTGCGGGTCCTTGATGCCGAGAATGTGCTGCGTGAGCTCGTCGTCCGTCACCTTGAGGTGCAGCCGCTCCGCCTCCTGGCGGAACAGCCGGCGGTCGATGAGGGAGTTGAGAACCTGCTCGGGCAGGTTCATCGCGCGCGCGAGCTCGGGGTTGAAGTTCTTCCCGTACGCCTGGCGGTAGCGGTCCTCGGCGAAGGCGTATTCCCTCTGGAAGTCCGCGGTCGTGATCCGGATGTCGCCCGCCTTCGCGGCGAGCGCCGCATCGCCCGCTCCGCCGCGCTGGGAGCCCATCCCCCAGTCGGCGAAGACGAAGATCACGAAGACGGCGATGACCGCCCAGAGGATCCATTGGAGGTGTTTGAAGTTCTCGCGCAGCGACTTGAGCATCTGTTCTCCGAAGCCGGACGCGTCCGGGGCGCTCGCCCGCCACGGGGCCCGAAAGAATCGAGAACGATACCCCAGAGGCAAACGGCGGTAAAGTTCGAGCGCCAGGCCGCGAACGGAGGTCCCGCCGGAGGGCCGGCGTGCTCTAATAAGCTTTGCTGTAAGGGTTTCCAGAAACGAGCGTTATGCCCAAAAAGTCCCCGAGCAACCTGGAATCCCAGCTCGAGTGGTATTACGTCTCCACCCAGACGCTCGTCCGGATACTGATCGGGATCGTCGTCCTCGCTGCGGCGATCGCGGGCGGGGTCGTTTTCTTCCTGAAACGCGACGAGACGGCCATCCGCGCGAAGCAGGCGATCGCCGAGGCCGACGACGCCCTCGCCCGCGCGCGGCAGCAGAAGGACGCGGCTTTGCTCGGCAAGGAGATCGCCTCCGCCGAGGAGATGCTCGCCGAGGCGCGCAAGGATCTCGCGGCGGGCTCGAACGAGAAGGCCGCGCGGACGGCCGTCGAGGTGAAGTCGCGCGCGCTCAAGATCGTCGCGGGCGCGGGCATGAAGAACAATGCGAACGTCGTCGACACCGCGGGCGACGTCAAGATCCAGAAAGCGAACCGCAACACGTGGGAGAGCCTCAGGCCCAATACGGGCGTCGGGGAGGGCGACTTCATCAAGACGGGCCCGAACGGCACCGCCGAGGTGCTCTGGAACGACGGGACGATGTACCGCATCCGGCCCGAGACGCTCTTCGAGGTGCACGGCGCGGCCGGCTCTTCCGGGGCGAACGTGAAGCTCGTCGTCGGCACGACGGACGTCAACACGGGAGACAAGAACAAGGCCTCCGTGTCGACGGACGCCGCCATGGCGAACATCGGCACGAATGCGAGCGTGGGCATGGACACCGACTCGCAGCGAACGAACGTGAGCAGCTTCGCCGGATCGACGACCCTCACCGACAAGACGGGGCGCACGGAG
>DATIFW010000176.1:0-7972 GCA_035455045.1 Thermoanaerobaculia bacterium
CTTCACGGGGCACACGGGTTCACAGTTGCCGCACTGGATGCACGTGTTGGGGTCGATGTAGAGCATCGTGGCCTCGGCGAACCCGTCCTCGTCCTTCTTCGGATGGATGCAGTCGACGGGACACACCTCGACGCATGCGGTGTCCTTGGTCCCGATGCACGGCTCGGCGATGATGTACATGCCCATGCGGCGGACCCTCCCCCCGGCGCGCGAGATTAGCACCGGAGGTTGACGCGAGGCGGGGGCGCCACGGAAGATCCCGGATCGCCTGACAGGAGGACTCGTGGATCTCGCCGAACGTCTTCGGGTTCTCCGGACCGGATTCACGCGCACCTTCTGGGTGGCGAACACCCTCGAACTGTTCGAGCGCTTCGCGTACTACGGCAGCAAAGCCGTTCTCTCGATCTACATCTCCGACCAGGTGGGTCTCGGTCCCGCGATGGCGACGGTGCTGGCCGGGAGCGTCTTCAACACTCTCCTCTATCTCCTCCCGCCGCTCGCCGGCACGGTCGTGGACCGCTGGGGGTTCCGGAAGAGCCTCGCGCTCTGCTTCGCGATCTTCTGTGCGGGCTACCTGCTGATCGGCCTCGCCGGGCTCCCCGTGGGCAGGCCCCTCGTCGCCGCGCTCGGCGGACCGAAGTTCTACACGCTCTTCGCGCTCGTCGTGACCGCGATCGGCGGCTCGCTCATCAAACCGAGCGTCGTCGGCACCGTCGCGCGGACGACGACTCAGGACACGAAGGCCCTCGGCTACTCGATCTATTACATGCTCGTGAACATCGGCGGCGCGATCGGCCCGTTCCTCGCGGTGCCGGTCCGCGAGAGCCTCGGCATCTCGTTCGTCCTCGTCATGTCCTCGGCGGTCTCGCTTCTCCTGCTCGTCGGAACGCTCCTCTTCTTTAAAGAGCCTCCGCGGCCCGCCGACGCGCCGGAGCCGACCTCGTTCCAGAAGGTCCTCGCGGACATGGTGAAGGTCTTCAGGAACGCGCGCTTCATCACGTTCCTCGTCATCTTCTCAGGCTTCTGGGTGATGTTCTGGCAGGTCTTCTACTCCCTGCCGTTCTACGTGCGCGACGTCCTGCATTTCGCGCGCTTCGAGATCATCGAGACGGTGGACGCCTGGACCATCATCCTGATCACGGTGGTCGCCACGGCGATTGCGCAGAAGCTCAAACCGGTCGTCGCGATGACGATCGGGTTCGCGCTCGCGGCATCCTCGTGGTTCGTGATGGTCTATACGCCGCCCGCGCTCGCGCAAGTCCTCTCGTGGCCCGTCGTCTTCGTGATGAACCTCGTCCTTCGGCTCCTCGCGCTCGTCGGCCTGCCCGTGACCGCCGTCGATCTCACGCCGTCCATCGCGCCGACGGCGCTCGGCCTCGTGGTGTTCGCGATCGGAGAAGGGCTGCAGGCGCCGCGCTACTACGAGTACGTCGCGGACCTCGCCCCGAAGGACCAGGTCGGCACGTACATGGGCTTCGCCTTCCTGCCGGTGGCGATCGGGACGTTCTTCGCGGGCATGGTCGCCGGGCCGCTCGTCGAGCACTTCGTCGAGGGCTACAAGAAAGGCACGGTCCTGCATCCCGAGAGGATGTGGCTCGTCGTCGGAGGCATCGGAATCCTGGCCACGATCTTGATGCTCCTCTACGACCGGATGTTCGCGCCCCGGAGGGCGGCCGCCTGACGCGGCCCCGACGCCTTGATCCTGCTCGGGTTGCTGGCGGGGGTCGCGGCGCTCGCCTTCGGCGCGTGGCTCAGGGGGCGCGTCGCGCGCGATGCGGAGCGAGTCGCGCGGCTGGAGTGGGAGATCAAGGCGATGAGGGAGGAAATCAGGAAGATTTCTGCTCCCCCTCAAACCGTGCCGCCCGTTCCGCCGCCTGCCGTCGATGCGCAGACGGCGGGGGTGGATTCTTCTTCGCAAGGGGAAGAGGGAATCGGGCAGGCCGCGGCGGCAGCCTCGTATCCTGCTGACGCATCGCCTGGGGTCGCGTCCGGCATTTCTTCGAAGGGGGAAGAGGGGACCGAGCAGGCCGCACCGCCTGTCGCATTCCCGATCCCGCCGGTCGCATTCCCGCCGCCCCATATACCCCCTTCTAAGCAATTCACCGGTGCGGCTGCTGCGGCGTTTCCCATCGGCTCCGGCCTTCCACCACGAGAGGGAGCAGGAACTCCCCCGGTCCCCCCGCCCCCGGTCGCGCCGCCTCCGGCGGCGCCCGCGGCGCGCGGCTTCGACTGGGAGAGTTTCGTCGGCGTGAAGCTCTTCTCGTGGATCGCCGGAGTCTTCCTGACGATCGGTGCGGTCCTTTTCCTGCGCTATTCGATCGATCACGGGTGGCTGTCGCCGCCGGTGCAGATGGCGATCGGCCTCTTCGTCGGGATCGGCCTTCTCATGGTCTGCGAGCTCAAGGCCGCGCGCCGTTACGCCGTCACGGCGAACGCCCTCGACGCGGCGGGCCTCGCGATTCTCTTCGCTTCGGTTTTCGCCGGGCATGCCCGGTGGAACCTGATCGGCCTGGGCGCCGCCTTCCTCCTCATGGCGCTCGTCGCGGCGCTCGCCGTCGCCCTCGCGCTCAGGCGCGACTCCCTGTTCATCGCGGCGCTCGGGCTCCTTGGCGGCTTTGCGACGCCCGCACTCCTCTCGACCGGAGAGGACCGCCCGATCGAGCTCTTCTCGTACCTCCTGATCCTGAACGCGGGGCTCGCCTGGGTGGCTTTTCGGAAGCGGTGGGTACTGCTCTCGATCGCGAGCCTGGTCTTCACGACGTGCTACCAGTGGGGCTGGGTCGTCCGTTTTCTCGCGGGCGAGAACCTGGGCCTCGCGGCCGGGATCTTCCTCGTTTTTCCGCTCGTCTTCGCGGCAGGACCGGCGCTCGCAAGCCGGGAGCGCGGTCCGAGCGACGACATCTTCGGAAGGACGGCCGCCGTCGCGGCGGCGCTGCCTTCGCTCTTCGCGCTCTACGTCGCGGGCGTCGGCGCGTACGGAGAGCACTGGGGGCTCCTTTTCGGCTTCCTCGCCCTTCTCGACGCGGGGCTTTTCGCGCTCGCCGTGTTTCGTGGGCCGGCCCTTCTGCACGCCGTCGGAGGGATCGCGACGCTCGCCGTTCTCGCCGCGTGGTTCGTGAAGTCGATGACGCCGATCCTCATGGAGCCGGGCCTCACGGCGGCCGTGGGTTTCTCGCTCTTCTACCTCTTCGCGCCCGCGCTCGCCGGGCTTCTGAGAGAGACTGCACCGCTCGCCGCGCGGCTTTCGGCGCTCGGTCTCCTCGGGCACGTCCTGCTGCTCTTCGTCGCGACACAGAAGAGTCTGTCTCTCCCGCCCGACCCGCGAGCCGTCGCCGCCCTCGCCCTCGTCACCGTCGCCGCGGGGTTCGCGGCCCGGCGCGAGGGGACGGCGGAAGTGCAGATGGGCGCCCTCGCGCTGGGCCCGAGCGCCGTCATCGCGTTTTCCCTCGTCGCGACGCGCACACCCTGGCCCGCGGCCGCGGTCGCCGCAGCGGTCGCGCTTGCGGCGTGGGGTGTCGGAACCTGGGTGCTGGACGGGCGTCGGGAGTTCGCGCGCGCTGCGTGCGTCGGCCTCGTGCTCGGAGAGGTGGTGACGATCACGGCGTCGCTCGCGCCCGGCGCGCCGAAGCTCACCGTGCATCTCGCGGCGCTCGTGCTCTTCCTCGTGGCTCTCTTCGCGGTCGCGGCCACGTCCGAGATTCCGAGCGTGTCCTTCCTCGGCGGGGCGCTCGCGGTCCTGGCGGCCTACGTCTTCAGGCTCGGCCCGCCGCGCCACGACCGCTGGGATCAGGTGCTCGTCCTCGGAGCGGGCATCTGGGTTGTCTGCGTGGCGCACCCCATCGTCCTCGGCAGGCGTGCCGCGCGCGCGTCGGAGCCGTATCTCCTCGCGGTTCTGGTGAGCGTGGCGCTCTTCCCTCTCTTTCGAGTTGGGCTCGAGGAGGGCGGCTTCCACCGCGTCATCGGTCTGCTTCCGCTCGCGGTGGCGCTCGGGCTGTCGGCGCTTCTCGCGCGCCTTCTGACTCTCGGGGTGCCGCCCGAGGAAAATCGCGGTCGGCTCGCTCTCGTCGCCGGAGCGGCCCTCGCATTCGTGACCGTCGCGATTCCGCTCCAGTTCGAGCGCGAGTGGCTGACGCTGGGCTGGGCGCTCCTGGGCGCGGCACTTGCGTGGCTGTGGGGACGCATTTCACACCGCGCGCTCGTCCCATGGTCGCTGACGCTCTTCGGGGCCGCGTTCGTGCGTCTCGCGCTCAACCCCGCCGTCCTGACCTATCACGCGCGCACCCCGACACCTGTCTGGAACTGGTACCTCGCGGTCTACACGGTGGCGGCCGCGGCTTTCTTCATCGGGTTCGCTCTTTTTCGGCGGACGGATTCGGTTCCCTACGGCGGCGCCGTCCGCCTCCTGCCCGCCGGCGGGACGGCGCTCTTCTTCGTCCTCCTGAACCTCGAGATCGCCGACTACTTTGCGGCGGGGAGGGCGCCGTCGTTCAACGTTCTCTCCTCGTCCCTGTCCGAGGGGCTCGCGTACACGCTTTCCTGGGCGCTGTTCGCGATCGCGCTCCTCGTCGCGGGCCTTCTCGCGAAGAGCCGCCCGACCCGGATCGCGGCGCTCGTCCTTCTCGTGATCACGATCCTGAAATGCTTCCTCTTCGACCTCGCGCAGCTCGGCGGCCTCTACCGCGTCGCCTCGTTCGTGGGCCTCGCGGCGTGCCTGGCGGTCGTCGCGCTGCTTCTCCAGCGCTTCGTTCTCGCGCGGAGCGACCCGAAGCCGTGAGCGTCCTCGATCAGGGCCTCGCGGCGAGCCCCGCCGCCACGTACATCGGATCGTTCGTGCCGTTGTCGATGACGGTCGCGTAAGCCGCCACGAGACCGCCTGACGGCGAGATCCGGATGACGCCCTGCGGAGGGCCGTCGCCGAGGCCGCGCCCGTGGAAGAGGTCGTCGATCTGGACCCCGCCCGCGAGCGGGAGGGGAGTCTCGAACCGGTCACGGAGAGCGCCGCGCTCGTCGAAGAACTCGACGCGGACGCTCACGGGCGGGCCGGACACGAACGAGGTCGTGAGCTCGACGAGCGCGAGATTCGTGCGGAAACCGCTTCCCCCCGCCGGCAGGAGTATCTCGAGCGACTCGCCGCCGGCCGCGGACTGAAAGGCGTTGAGCGCCGGGATGAGGAGGCCGTAGGAGCCTCCCGAGGGCCCCGACGTGTACGTTCTCGACGTCACGCGCACGCCGCCGGAGACGTCCGCGCCGCCGTCCGTCTGGAAGCGCAGCCGCGCGACGCCTGTCCGGCCGAACGCCGTGAGGAGCGCGTCGCGAATCACCTTCGATTCGCGGGGCAGGAGGGTGAGCATCAGAGTCTGCTCGGCCTCGTTCGTACTCCAGCTCTTGGCGAGAAGGCGCACGGAGCGGACTCCGTCGGCCGGGTTGAAGAGGAATAGATCGCTTCGGTAAGCGGCTCCGTGCGACCCGTCCGCGTGGACGATCGCGGGAATCGTCCGCACGACCGTCGCCGGAATGTCCGGCGGGAAGTACATGGGGTCGTTCGTCGCGTTGTCGATCGCGATGACGCCCACGACGGTCTCACCGGACCGCGGAGTCACGAGGACGGAGCCCGTCCGCCAGAACGGCGCCCCGAGCGCCGCAGCGAGATCGCTGACCTGCGTCTGTCGCCAGGGAGGCGGCGCGAGGGATCCGGCCCCCGCCGCGGGGTCGGCCGTGTCCGCCGAGAGCGTGAGCGTCGCCTGCGCGCCGCGCCCGCTCACGTCCGTGGCGATCACGTTCGTGCGAAATCCGGAGCCGAGAAGGCCCGCCGCGAACGAAACGGGAAAGCCGGCGCCGATCCCCGCGAAGACGTCGACCGCGCCGACAGACATTCCATAGGAGCCGGCCGGCGTCGAGGTGTACGTGCGGCTCGTGGCCTCGATCGAGCGGCCGCCTTCCGGAGTGAGGAGAAGGGCGCCGGAGCCGGACTCGAGCTGGAAAAGCGACGAGAGAACGTCGTTTTCCGCGAGGATCGCGCCGCCTGCGAGTGTCACGGCCGCGTCGGGCACCGCGGAAACCATGTTGGAGTTCGGAAGGAATCTCACCGCGACGCCGACGGGATCCGGGTCCGGATTCCGGAGCACGAGATCCGTGCGCCACCGGCTGCCGTTCCTGCCGTCCGTGCGCGCGGTTCCCGGAATGACGAGGCGCTGATGGAGCGAGCCCCGCACGACGCCCCACTCCTGGATCACGTCCCCACCTCCACCGCCGCCCCCGGATCCCGAGGGCCCCCCGGGAATGAACACGAGAGAAGGGCTGCCGGAGTCGAACAGGAAGGGCGCGCCATTCGAGATCGTGTCCGGGTCCACGTGGACGAAGGCCTTCATGGTCTGCTCGTTCACGAACAGCTCGTCGTAGGAGGCGGGCGCGGGCTGCCCGACCTCCCACACGGCGAGAGCCGGATCCTTGAAGACGCGCTGGTCGACCTGCGGGCGCGGCCGGTGTACCTGCACGAGGAGGCGCCTCCCCGAAGCGCCCACGTGGAGAGCTTCGACCTCCGGGCGCGTGACGTCGCGCCAGGCTTCGACGAGGCCGGCGGCCGGCGTGTGGAGAGACAGGACGGTCGGCCCGGTGCCGCGCTGGAGGACCCACGCGCCCGAGAAGTCGGGCGTCGGGACCGCGAAGAGATCCGTCGGGTTTGGATTGAGGGCCGCGGCGATCTCGAGGCGCCCGCCGCCCGCGACGAGGAGGAGGGCGTGCCGGTTCCCGGTCGAGGTGTAGGTGTCCGCCTCCACGTACGCACGCCCGTCCGGCGTGATCCACCCATTTTGAAAATACGTGTTGGCGGGCTTGTCGGTCAGCGCCTGCGCGCTTCCGTCGGGATTGACGGCGTACAACCCGGGAGGCGCGTTTCCGCTTCCAGGCCCGGCGGCCGCGAGAGGAATTCCCGAGAGCAGCGCGCGGCGCCCCTCGGCGTCCGTGCCGACCATTGCGCTGTCGACCGAGGCGAAGGCTCGGCGCGCGACGCCGCTATTCGCGAAGACGTCCCAGAGTCCGAGGCGCGCCGAGTCGGATTCGTAGAGCGCGAGCAGGAAGGGGGACGCCGCAGTGCCGATGCGCACGGCCGAGCCGCGGGCGCGCACGAACGGGCCGCCCACGTCTACGGACCACGGAATGTACGCGCCCGAGAAGGGGAGTTGAAGAACGGACCACGTCGCCCCCCCGTCGGCGCTGAAGAGGAAGCGGTACTGGCCCGTCGGGTTCTCCCCGGCGAAAAGGCCCGCGGACGTGTGGACGAGGAGGACGAGTGGAAAGCCAGGCTCCTCGCGTGCGGCCGCCAGGTCGATGCCCGCGTCGACGCCGCCGGGCGTCACGTCGCGAGGTTCTTCCTCGCCGAGGCTGTCGTGAAGGACGAGCCGCGAGGGCGAGGAGTAGCCGCACGAGAGGCACGAGGGGCCGCCTCCGACGAAAGTCTGAATGCCAGTCTGCTCGATCAGGACCGCGTGGCGGTTCGTTCGCCTCTGGACGGCGGGGATGGCCGCCCGGCTGGTGAGAGGAGCGTACGAAATGACGCGGGCCCACGCCGGGCCGGGAAGCGCGAGGAGGACGAGCGAAGCGAGGGCCGCGACGCGGCCGGGCCGGAAGATCGCCATCGAAGACTCCTTCGAAGCCGCTCCGTCAGCAAGGGCGCGGTTCACGAGGAAGTGTCGCCCGGAAGGACGAGCTTTCCCGGGTCAGTACTCGGCCGCGGGGAGCATCCTCAAGACGCTGCCGTCGGAGGTCTTCGCGTCGTTCAGGACGCCGTACGCGAGCCAGGTGTCGTCACCCGAGAGGCGCGTGATGACGGCGTAAGCCGCCGTGGTACCGGCGGGCACGCCCGCGACGTCGAAGATCGGGGACCATTGCGTCCAGTCGCCCGGCTGCAGCGTGACGGTGACCGGGATGCCCACGGCCTGAGAGGTCGTGGCGTCGTAGAGGCGGACGGACAAGG
>DATIFW010000177.1:0-6772 GCA_035455045.1 Thermoanaerobaculia bacterium
TGTAGATTGGTATAGAATTGTTCGCGGGGTATTGCACCCCAATCCATAGCGGCCAGATCGAGATGTACCTGTGGATACATGTGCAGGATCGCGAGCGTGCTCTCCTGCCAAACATCGCCCATGTGCATGAGGTAAAGCCTAAGGCCTGGATTACGCGCGAGGACCTCGTCGAGGTGAAGCGGGTTGCCGCGGTCGATGCGGTATCTTGGGCAACAAGTATGCACGGCATCCGGGAACGTGAGACCCGTATGCACGCCAACGGGCATCTTCAGTTCGGCCGCAAGGGCAAAGTACGGCGCAAGCTCGGGCCCGTCAAAGTCAAGGCCTTCGTACGGGGATGTGATCTCACCAAGCGCTTGAAGCCGACCAGCGGCATGCTCGCGGCGCAACGTGTCTAGGGAAGGAGTCGGATCGTGGGCCGTGGCGTCACCTGCCGGCCGACCGCTGAATTGGGCGGAGGTCAGAAAGCGATCGGGGGCTTTCGCCTTCCACGCATAGACCGTTTCGAGATGCCCACTTAGGACTCCGAGCTTGATATTGTATCGATCCATCGCGTCGAGGGTGAGTCGAAGGATGTCAGCGTTTGTCTTCGCCTCTGGCGGCTTGCCGGTAGTCGGGTGTGGCGGGCGATCACCGCTCGACCCAGTCCCGAACTCCTCGAATGTAACGGCATGCAGGTGCATGTCGATGATCGGACGCTTGGCGGCAGCGGCGTCGCTGGCGGGGCCGGACGGCTGATCCGATCGGCACGCGAGAAGGACACTCAAAAGGACGGAGGCCAAGAATGACCTAAGCATAGGTACCTCGTAGTGTATCGGCGCAGTCTAACGATATCGAGTTCAGCGGCGAGAAGGAAGGAGCGCAGCGACTGACGCCGACTCTGCTGCAGTGAGGTGTTAGCTGGCACCCTGCGCCGAAGAGTCGACAACCGGATACCCATGCCTCTGAGCAGAAAGGCCTAACCACACTTGAATGGAGATGTTCAGGTGTTTAAGTGGCTGGTGGGCAGGATACTCTCTCAGCCCTTCTTGCCGCCCTTCGACTCTTCCTCCGCCTTGATCCCGAGCTTGCCCAGAAGGACGCTCATGTCGAGGCCCAAAGCCTGCGCCGCCTGCATCACCTGGAACATCGTCGTCGGAACGGTGCTCGCGAGGCGGTTCACCGTGCCGTTGCCGTCGCCCTGTCCGCCCGAGTCGATCATGACCAGCTTGTCGATGTTCCCCAGCGGGGCGGCGACGGCGCTTGCCACCGGGGCAAACGCCTTGATGATCTCTGGGTAACGCTCGAGGACGAGGAGCGCCCGGGCGGAGTCGTCCAGCTTCGCGAAGGCCTCGGCCTTTCGCAGCGCTCCCTCGGCTTCGGCGAGCAGCTTCGCCTTGATTCCCTCCGCTTCGGCGAGGAGCTTGGCCTTGTTTCCTTCGGCCTCCGCGAGGAGCTTCGCCTTGTTCCCCTCGGCCTCGGCGAGGAGCTTGGACCGCAGCGCGTCCGCCTGGCCGAGGCCTTCCATCGCGAGCCGCTGCTTCTCGCCGTCGGCGATCGCGATGATCGCGGACTTCTTGCCCTCGGCCTCCAGGATCTCCCGCTGCCGGGAGGCTTCGGCCTGCAGGATGATCTGCATCTTCTGGGCCTCGGAAGGCTTGACGACCTCCGACAGGAGCTGCTTCTCGCGCTTCAGGGCGTCGGCCTCGGCGACCTCCGTCTGCTTGCGCGTCCGGATCAGCTCGACCATCACTTCCTGCTCGATGACCTGCTGCCGGGCCCGTGCGTCGGCGAGCGGCCCCGACTGCTTCGCCGTGGCCTGCTGGGAAAGGACGTCCGCCTCGTACGTCGCCTTGCGGACGTCCCGCTCCTTTTCCGCCAGCGCGACGAGCGCGAGGTTCTCGTTCTCCTTCTCCTTGCCTTCCCGAAGAGAGGTCGTGGACTGGATCGTGGCCTCGCGCGCCGCGTTCGCCTCGCCGATCTGCGCGTCGCGCTTCACCTCGGCCGTTCTCTTCTTCCCGAGCGCTTCGATGTAGCCCTCGGAATCGCTGACCTTCTGGATCGTGAGGACGTCGACGCCGAGGCCGATCTTCGCGAGGTCGGACGTCGCCTCCGTCAGGACTTCCTGATTGAACTTGGAGCGGTCGCGGACGACCTCCTCCACGGTGAGGCGGCCGACGATCGAGCGCAGGTGCCCTTCCAGGTTCTTGTACGCGATCTGCTTGATCTCGGAAGGCGTCGACCCCAGGAAGCGCTCGGCGGCCGCCGTGAGCGACTGCTCGTCGCTGCGCACCTTCACGTTCGCGACCGCCTGGACGCTCACGAGGACGCCGTCGATGTTCGGCACGTCGCGCACGTCGAGGTCGATCGGGAAGACGCTCAGGTCGAGGTACGTGACGTTCTCGAGGACGGGCCACTTCCACCCCGCGCCGCCCGTCACGAGACGGAACCCGACGAGCTTTCCGTCGGGGGCCTTGTGCTTCCGCCCGTAGAAGACGGCCACCTTGTTCGGCGGGACCTTGATGTAGTTGCGGACGGCCGTCATGAGGACGACGAGGAGCACGACCGCGACGAGGACGAGAAGGACGGGGAGGATGAAAGTGGACATGGAGAGCGGCTCCTTGGAGGCTAGCTCACGGGCTCGACGAGCAGCACCGCCCCGTGCAGCTCGGTGACTTTCACGAGAGCCCCTTCCGCGATCGGCTGCGGGCGCGAGGCCCGGGCCATCCGGCGCGTCGTCTGGGACTTCAGCCGGCACGTCACCTCTCCGACGCCGTCTGCGGGAATGGCGACCGTCACCATGCCGGTCAGTCCTACGAGCTCGCGATCCTCGATGAGCGAGCTCGCCTGCTGGGACCGGATGAGCTGCATGGCCGCGATGTAGATGCCGTACGTCGCGACGCCGGCGAGGATGCCCCAGAGAGAGCTCGTGAGCGGGGGTTTCTCGAGCCACCGCCCGAGGGCGCCCACTGTTCCGAACGTCAACAGGAAGATCGCCATCGCGCGCAGGCTGAAGAAGCCGATTCCGCCGACCTCGAGCTCGGGATGGGCCTCGAAATCGTGTCCGAGAAAGGCGGAAGTCGCGGTCAGGAGAAGACCGATCGCCGCGAGGCTGATGAAAACGAGCATGACCTGGCGCCTTTGGGCGGATTCTATCCCGTCCTAATCCCGCGTCTTCACGACGATCTCGGTCGGCTGCCCCGCGACGTAGCGGAGCGAGCATTCGGCGAAGCCCTCGCATTTCACGCAGATGCCATCCTTGTCGCCCTTGAAATCGATGGGCTTGCAGATGTTCACGCCGGGAACGACGAGCTTCCCGAGCTCCGCCGCGAACTCGCGCTGGCGCGGCGGCGGGTCGCCGGCTCCCTGCGTCGCCCGGCGCAGGTCCTCGACCTTCGGGAACAGCTCGCGGTTCCGGCGCTCGAGCGCCGCGTCCTCGCGCAGCGCGCCGGCCGACTTCACGGCGACCACCGCCGACTGAGCCGCTTTTTTCACGCGATACCGGCCGTGGTGCCGGATCCAGAAGAAGAGGAACCCCGCGCCGGCGCCGGCCACCGTCACGAAGCCCGCCCCCGGCCGTCCCGCGAGCGTCGCCTTCAGGAGATCCCAGCCGAGGAAGGCCGCCGCCAGCCAGGCGAGCCACTTCACCTTCAAGGGGATCACGAAGAAGATCAGGAACTGCATGTCGGGGAAGAGGTACGCGTAGGCGAAGAGCATCGAAGCGCCCGTCACGACGCCCCCCGACGCGAGCGCGTTTCCCGTGACGAGCGCCGCGAGCGAGGCCCCGAGCGTCGAGACGAGCCAGAACACCGTGAACTCGGCGGTTCCCCACTCCGCCTCCAGCGCGGAGCCGAGGATGTAGAGGATGAGCGCCCCGAAGAAGAGCCCGAAAGGCTCCCCGTGCAGGAACTGGTACGTCACGAACGTCCACGGTCTCTCGAGCGCGACCCTGGGATCGAACGCGAAGAGCGCGTACGTCTGTTCGGGATTCATCTTCAGGAGGAAGAAGAAGATGAAGTGGAAGCTGCAAAGGGGCAGCGTGAGGCCGAGCTTCGGCGCGAAGAGATCGTTGCGGTCGCTCACCCGCGCCGCCCGAATCGTCTCTCGAGCTCCTCGTGGGAGAACGCGAGGAGGATGGGCCGCCCGTGCGGACACGTCCACGGGTCGCGGCAGGCGGCGAGGTCCGCGAGGAGCCGCGCGGCCTCGGCCGGCGCGAGCCGGTGGTTCACCGTGATCGCGCCGCGGCAGGCGAGCGACGCAGCGAGGACTTCGCGCCTGAGCGCGGGCGAGGAGGCGGCGCCCTCGGGCAGCGCCGCGAGGCGCGCGAGAGCGTCCCGGAGCGCGGGGAGGACGAACGAGACGGGCATCTCCGGCGGGGCGGCCGAAACGAGAAACGTACGGCCCGAAAGCTCCGACACGACGAAGCCCGCCTCGGCGAGGAAGTCGTCCGACCGTGAAAGGAGCGCCGCCTCGTCCGGCGTCGCCTCGAACGACACCGGCGTCAGGAGACTCTGCGGGGAGACCTCCGACCTCTCGAGCCTCTCGAGGAACCTCTCGTACCGCACGCGCTCGTGCGCGACGTGCTGGTCGACGAGCACGAGCCCCTCCTCGCCTTCGGCCACGAGGAACGAGTCGCGGTACTGGCCGAGGAGACGGAGCGCGCCGAGCGGCGATTCGGCGATGGTGACGCCCGAAGAGCCCGAAGAGATTTCTTCTGAATAGGAAGAGGGGGAGACGCCGGCGGCTGTCGCGTCGAGGAGGGTCCCAGCGCCGGCGCCCGGCGCACCCGGGGCGAGTGCGGCGCCGTACGCGGCGACGACGTCCGACATCGAGGCGCCGCCGCGGGCCTCGCCGTAGCGAGCCGCTCCCTCGGCGAGCCACGCGGCTTTCCTTCCGCCGCTATTACCTTCTAGGAAATCCCCCGTTCTCCCCGGTCTCCCTCTCCCATGAGAAAGTGCGTCCCCTCCGACCGAGGCGGCGCCCTTTCCCCCCGTCAATGCCGCCACGAGCCCGCGGTGGACGAGCGCGTGCACGGCGCTCGGGTCCTTGAAACGGACCTCCAGCTTCTGCGGGTGCACGTTCACGTCGCAGAGCTCGGGCGCGCAGCCGAGAAACAGCGCGAATCCCGCGTGGCGGTCCGAGCGCATCACCTCCCGCGTCGCGAGCGCTGCGGCATGCGCCACGGTCGCATCCTTGATCGCACGGCCGTTCACGAAGAACCACTGGTGCGTGCGCGAGGGGAACGTCGCCTCGGGCCGCGTGACGGCGCCCGTGAGCGTCATGCCGTTGAACGCGAAGTCCACGTCACGGGGGGGCGCCGGGGCCGCGAGACCGAGGACCTCGCGGAACCGCGAGGCGATCCCGACCGCGGGCGGGAGATCGAGGAGGAGACGGCTTCCCGCCCGGAGCGTGAAGGCGACGTCCGGCCGCGACAGCGCGAGCGTCGTGACGGCCTTCACGACCGCGCGGAGCTCGGCCTCGGCGCTCTTCAGGAACTTGCGGCGCGCGGGAACGTTGCCGAAGAGATCCTCGACGACGACGCGCGTGCCCTTCGGATGCCGCGCAGGCGAGACGCGCGAGGGCGCGCCCCGCTCGGCGACGACTTCGGTTCCGAGGCCGGACTCGTCCGGCGAGGTCGTGAGGACGAGACGCGAGACGGACGCGATCGAGGGCAGAGCCTCGCCGCGAAAACCCATCGTGCCGATCGAGGTCAGGTCCTGGAACGTCCGGATCTTCGAGGTCGCGTGCCGCTCCAGAGCCAGCCGCGCGTCGGAGGGAGACATCCCGGAGCCGTCGTCCACGACCTCGATCCGCGCGATCCCCCCGGCTTCGACGTCCACGCGGACGCGCCGCGCGCCGGCATCGAGCGCGTTCTCCACGAGCTCCTTGACGGCGGACGCCGGACGCTCCACGACCTCGCCCGCGGCGATCTGGTCGACGAGCGCGTCGGGGAGAACCTGGATCGCGGCCACGCCCGGATGTTATCGGCTTCGGGGCACCCCGCGCTCAGCGTCCCGCCATCGCCTTCTCCACGTCCACGATCTCCCGCGGAGCCGCGCACGAGAGGCACTCCGGCCCTCTTTCCGTGACGAGGATGTCGTCTTCGATCCTCACGCCGAGGTTCCACCACTTCGGATCGACGCCCTCGCTCTTCGCCGGAACGTAGATGCCAGGCTCCACCGTGAGGACCATCCCGGGGCGCAGGATCGCGTTCGACGAGAAGTAGCGCGTCCAGCGGTCCGTGGGATCCCCGAACTCGTAGCTGCCCGCGTCGTGGACGTCGAGCCCGAGCCAGTGCGAGATGCCGTGGGGAAAGAACGCGGTGTAAGAGCGCGATTTCTTCACCTCTTCGCGCGAGCCCTTCAGGAGGCCGAGCTTCAGGAGACCATCCACGATGACCTCGTACGACGCGTCCTGGATGTCGTGGTGCTTCGCCCCGGGCACCGCCTTCGCGATGCCGGCTTTCTGCGCCGCGAGGACGATCTCGTAGAGAGCGCGCTGCTCGGGCGAGAAGGTGCCGCTCACGGGATAGCTTCGGGTCACGTCCGCGGCGTACAGGCCGTACTCGCACGCCGTGTCGTTCACGATCATCTCGCCCGCCTTCATGCTCCGGTTCGCGTCCGAATAGTGAAGGATGACCGAGTTCGGCCCGGACCCGACGATCGGCGCATAGGCCATGCGCGCGGCCCCGCCCGCGAGGCAGCGCTCGACCATGGCGGCCTTGAGGACACCCTCGTTCACGCCGGGGCGCGTGCGCGTCATTGCGGCGCGGTGGGCCTCGACCGAAAGCCTC
>DATIFW010000178.1:0-11311 GCA_035455045.1 Thermoanaerobaculia bacterium
CGAGGAGATGGAGGGCCACGTCGGGCACGAGCGCTTCCACGCGCCGGGCGGCGGCGACGCGGTCGCGGTCGGCCACGATCGGGACGCGCGGGAGCGCGCGGGCCAGGACGGCGGCTTCGTCCCCGGAGTCGCGCACCGGCGCGACGGCACCGGCGCCATCCGAAACGACGACCGCGCCGCGTGCCGACCGGCCGTAGCCGCGCGTGAGAACGGACGGCCGGATCTGGCGGCCGAGGAGCTCGCCCGCGAGCCACCGAACGAAAGGCGTCTTTCCGGTCCCGCCCGCCGCGAGGTTTCCGACGGAGAGCACAGGGCGTCCGGCCCGGCGAACCCGGAGGAGCCCGTGGCGATACGCGGCGAGCCGCGCAGACACGGCGGCGCCGTAGAGAGCGGCCAGCGGCGCGAGGAAGGTCACGCGCCCGGCGCTCCGGAGGAAGCCAGTTGAAGCGCGGCCTCCGCGGCGGTCCGCGCGGCTCCGGCATGGCCCGCGAAGAGGTGTCGCGTGATGGCCGTGGCACGGGCCCGCGCCGCCGTCTCCGTGAGGAGAGGCCGGAGCGCGTCGGCCGCCGAGCGCGCATCGGCTGCGGCGAAGACGGCGCCTTCGGCGGCTTCGAGCGCGGAGCGGATGTTGTCGGTCGACGGCCCATGGACGACCGGCGCTCCGGCGCGGAGCGGCTCGAGCACGTTGTGCCCGCCCTTCGGCGCGAACGACCCGCCGAGAAGCGCCGCCTCGCCGAGAGCATAGGTTCCGGCGAGCTCGCCGACCGAGTCGAGCAGGAAGACGTCTGCGCGCTCTCTCTCCGGCTCTTCGAGGCTCGAGCGCCGGACGACGGCCAGCCCGTCCGCCCGGGCGCGGCGCTCCGCCGTGTCGAAACTCTCGGGCTGCCGGGGTGCCAGAACCAGGAACACGCCCGCCGCGTCGAGGGACAGCCTGTGTCGCACCTCGAGAACGAGCGGGATCTCGCTCTCGGCGATCGAGCCCGCCACGAGGATCGGGCGCCCGCCCGCGAGACGGCGCAGGCGCCCGGCGAAAGCCGGCGCGGGCACGGGAGCGCGGTCGAACTTCAGGTCGCCGCCGACCGCGATGCGGGCAGGTGGGACACCGATTTCCTCGAAGCGGGCAGCGTCTTCTCGCGTCCGCGCCAGGACGCGCGTGAGCGCGTCCCAGGAGCCCCCGAAGAGCCGGGCGATGCGCCGGTACCGTCGCGCGGACCGCTCGGACAGGCGCGCGTTCACGACGAGAACCGGGATGGCGCGGCGCTTCGCTTCGCCGAGCACCGCGGGCCAGAGCTCCGTCTCGACGAGGACCAGAAGGCGCGGCCTCGTGGCATCGAAGAACCGCCGGACGGAGGACGGGAAGTCCAGCGGGAACGGCCGCCAGGCGCCGGGTCGCCGGCGCGAGAGAAGGCCCACTCCTGCGGGCGTCGTGGACGTGAAGAGGAGCGGCAGGCCCGGGTCGAGCGACGAAAGCAGCTCCGCGAGCGTGAGGGCGACCTCCACCTCCCCCACGGAGACACCTTGGATCCAGACTGCGCCCGGATTCCCGGGGCCCCTGTCGGAGGCGAAGAGTCTCGAAAAAATGAGAGGGAAGAGCGGGGCCTGGGAGGGCAGGGCCGCCATCAAATCAAGTCCTGACAAGAATTTATCGCCCCACTCTATTCGCGTCGAGCATTATACTTCGGACGGTGAGGGGGCCTTTCGACTGGTAGACGATGACGAGCCCGCGAACGTAAAAGACGCCGAAGCGATGCGTCTCGTCACGTCTGCTGCCCGTCCGGATTCCCCCGAGCCGCCGGCCGAGGGATCGGGCCCGCGCCCTGTTTCGCTCGGCTCTTCCGGAGCGCCTGCCGAAGAGCGCGTGCTCGCGCGTCGCGCCGCGCGTGGCGATGCCGAGGCGTTTGCGGAGCTCGTCGCCCGTCGGACGCCCGGCGTCCTGTCGTTCCTTCGGCGGCTCCTGGGCGATGCCGAGGACGCGCGCGACGTCGCGCAGCTCACGTTCGTCAGGGTCTGGGAGAACCTCGAACGGTACGACCCGGCTTACGCGTTCTCGACGTGGCTCTTTCGCATCGCGGGCAATCTCGCGATCGACGCGCTGCGCGCGCGCGGAACGCGGCAGCGCACCGAGGCCGAGAGCTTCCGCCTCGTGAAGGGCGCGCGCACGAGCGCGGAGCCCGACGGCCCTGCGCTCCTCGCCGAGAGCGAGGTCCGACGCGTGTTCGAGAACTGCGCGAACGCCCTCTCCGAAAAGCAGCGCCTCGTCTTCGTCCTGAGGGAGTTCGAGGACCTGGACTCGAGCGAGATCGCGCAGATCCTCGAGTGCCGCGAATCCACCGTGCGCAACCACCTGTTTCAGGCCCGGCGCATCCTGCGGGTCGAGATTCGGAAGCGGTTCCCCGAGTTCGTTTCGGGCCGGTAGGTTTTGGTTTTCGGATTCGGATTTTCTGAGAAAGGGAAGAAAGAAGGGGATGAGCTGGGTGGCGAACGGAGGGAGCGGAGAGCGGGGCGGGACGACGGCGGGGCGGGGCTGCCCCGACGCGCCTCGCGTGCGCCTCGCTGTCCGCCATCTCCTTTCAGAAGAGAATTCTTCTTCTCCCTCCTCCTCCCTTCCTTCTCTCTCCTCCGAGCTGAAGGCCCTTCTCGCTCGCTGCGCCTCGTGCGCCGCCGAGGCGCGCGCGCTCGACCCGACTCTTCTCTTCGTGCCGCTCGAAGCGTCCCTCGCTGCCGCTCCGGCCGCGGAGGAGGTGCGTCGTGTCGTGGACGACGTCCTCGCCGACGTGCGGCGCCGTTCCCGGGTCGCCGCTCCTCCGGCGAGAGGCCCCTTCTTCTCGCGCCGCTTTCTTCAGGCGGCCGCGCTCGTCGTCCTCGCCGCCGGGCTCTTCAGCGTCGGGGGAATCCGACTCGCCCGAAGGGAACCGGCCCCGGCAGGCCTCGCCCCCACGCCGAGCAAAACACAGGACGGGCAAGACGCGCGCGAAGCCCTCGACGTGCGCCCGCCCGTCCGGCCGCTGATCCAGGATCTGAAGAACCCCGGCGCCCGGGTCTACGAGTTCGCCGCCGTCTCCCCGAAGGAGCCGAACGTCGTCTTCATCGCGGATCCGCACGCGGATCTCTGAGCCATGAGGTCCCGCTCAGCCCGGCCTCGGGTCGCCGTCCGGGCCTTCGTCCTTTCGGCCTTGTTCCTGCTCGGCGCCTTTGGAACGTCGGTTCTCGCCGCCCCGCCCGTGCAAACGGTCGTCAAGGTCTTCACGCTGAAGCACCGTAAGGTCGAGGACGCCCTGGCGGTCCTGCGCCCGCTCCTTTCGGATTCGGGCGCCGTTTCGGTCGTTCTCGAGACGAACCTGAACTCCCTCACCGTTCGGGGGACGCCGGCGCGTGTCGAGCAGATCACCCGGGCCGTCGCGGCGTTCGACGTCCCGCTCCGCGCCATCGACATCGCGGTCACGCTTCTGAAGTCCGCGGGAGAGAAAGCGCGGGCCGCCGAGAAGACGAACGTCTCGGAGGAAATTCGCGGAATCGGCGAGAAGCTCAAGAAGCTCTTCAACGTGACCGATTTCACCCGGCTCGACTCCGTCGTCGTCCAGGGCGTCGAAGGCCAGCGGGTGGCGTACGCGATGGGAGGCGGCTACCGCCTCGAGTTCCTCCTCGAGCCGTCGCGCGACGGCACTCAGGTCCAGCTCCGGGATCTCTCCCTCGAGCGCGTGCGGCGCGAGGCGGGCCGGGAGGTCCGCGGCGAGATCCTTCGCACGTCCATCAACGTCAATCTCGGGCAGCCCTACATCCTCGGCGTGGGTCGCGACGAGTCCGCCGCGGACAAGCTCTTCGTCGTCATCTTCGCGAACTGGCGCCAGCCAGGGCCGGGGATCTTCCTGAACTGATGCCGACGTACCTCTGTCGCGTCGGGATGGGGGATGGCGCGATCGTCACGCGCGCGATCGAGGCGCCCGACGAGAGCGCGCTGAAGGCCGAGGTCGCGCGCCTCGGCGCGAGGCTCTTTTCCGTGAAGCTCGCCGGAGGCGAGTTCACGCCCGGGGCCTCCTCGAGCACGCGCTCCCTGACCAGCGTTCTTTCGGGGCTCGTGCCCGGCCGCAGCCGCCCCGTGAAGACGGCGGAGTTCCTGGTCTTCAACCAGGAGCTCGTCGCGCTCCTGAAGGCCGGTCTCCCCATCGTGAACGGCTTCGACATCCTCCTCGAGCGCCAGGAGAATCCGCGCTTCAAGGCGATCCTGAAGGACGTCCGCGACCAGCTCGTCTCGGGCGTGGCGCTCTCGGACGCCTTCCTCTCGCACGGCGACGCCTTCCCGAGGCTCTACGCGACCTCACTCAAGGCCGGCGAGCGCTCGGGCGAGGTCGAGAAGGTCCTGCGCCGGTATCTCGCCTATCAGAAGATCCTCGGCGGCATCCGGCGCAAGGTGACGGGAGCCCTCGTCTATCCGGCGGTCCTCATCTGCCTGTCCATCGGGCTCGTCTTCATCCTGATGACGTACGTCATCCCGAGGTTCCGGGAGTTCTTCGCGGGCTTCGAGGCGGGCCAGCTGCCCCTCATCACGCGCGTGGTCGTCGGGACGGCCGACTTTCTGCACGCGCACGTTCTCGTCATGGCGGCGGCGCTCGCGGTGGCCGGCGTCATTCTCTCCCGCTGGAAGTCGAGCGACGCGGGGAGCATCGCCTGGGACGGATTCCTGCTGCGCCTTCCGCTCGTCGGGACGATTCTCCAGCAGTTCGCGCTCTCGCAGTTCTCCCGCTCTCTCGCCACGCTCGTTGGCGCCGGGACGCCGCTCGTGCCGGCGCTCGACATCGCGGCGGGCGCCGTCGCGAACCGGCGCGTCTCGGGCGCCGTCGCCGCCGTCGTTCCCCGCGTCCGCGAGGGCGCCGAGCTGTGGCGAAGCCTCGAGGAGACGGGCATCTTCACGTCTCTCGCGGTCGAGATGATCAAGGTCGGCGAGGCCACGGGGGCGCTCGAGGAGATGCTCACGAACGTCTCGGACTTCTACGACGAGGCCATCGAAGCCCGCCTCCAACGCATCGTGACCCTCATCGAGCCGATCATCCTCGTCCTCATGGGAAGCGTCATCGCGACGATCCTCCTCTCGATCTACCTTCCCATGTTCACCATCCTCTCCAACATCAAGGCCTGACGGGCCGTAAAAGCGGATACGCATGAGCACGACCAGAGGCCCCTCTCCCGAAGCCGCGATGCCCCGTTTCCTCGATGCCGCCTCCGAGGAGACGCGCGCCCGCCAGCTCGCCGACCGCCTCGGGCTGCCGTACGTCGACCTCTGGACGTTCCGGATCGACGCGGAGCTCTTCCGGTCGATCCCGCTCGAATGGATGCTCCGCTTTGAGTTCGTGCCCGAGAAGGCGGAGAACGGCTCCCTCGCGGTCGTCATGGCGGATCCGGCCGACGTCGTGAAGCGGGACGAGCTCGAGGGCCTCCTGAAAAAGCGCCTGAGGATCCGCGTCGGGTCGAGGGCCGCCCTCCAGGACATTCTCCAGAAGTCCGAATCCACGCAGCGCGTGCTCGAAGAGGCGACCGAGGAGTTCCGGATGCAGGTCGTGAGGGAGGACGAGGAGGGCCAGGAGGTTCTCTCGATCGACCGGATCACGGCCGACGCGAGCCCGATCATCAAGCTCGTCGACTCCGTGCTCTTCAACGCGATCCAGCGCCGCGCCTCGGACATCCACATCGAGACGCAGGAGCACGTCGTCGTCATCAAGTACCGCATCGACGGCGTCCTCTACCCCGCGATGGAGCCGATCGACAAGAAGCACCATCAGACGATCATCAGCCGCATCAAGGTCATGTCGGAGCTCGACATCGCCGAGAAGCGCATCCCGCAGGACGGCCGCTTCAAGGTGCGCGTGAAGGGCCGCACGATCGACTTCCGCGTCTCGATCATGCCGACGGTGCACGGCGAGGACGCCGTCATCCGCATCCTCGACAAGGAGTCCGCGAACGCCGAGTTCAAGAACCTGCGCCTCGACGTCCTCGGCATGGATTCCGAGACGATGCGGCGGCTGAGAAAGTTCATCCGCGAGCCGTACGGCATGGTCCTCGTCACCGGGCCGACCGGCTCGGGCAAGACGACGACGCTCTATGCCTGTCTCTCGGAGATCCAGACCGTCGAGGACAAGATCATCACGATCGAGGACCCGGTCGAGTACCAGCTCCGGGGCGTGACGCAGATCCCGGTGAACGAGAAGAAGGGCCTCACGTTCGCCCGCGGGCTGCGCTCCATCCTGCGGCACGACCCCGACAAGGTCATGGTCGGCGAGATCCGCGACGAGGAGACGGCGCAGATCGCCGTGCAGGCCGCCCTCACGGGTCACCTCGTCTTCACGACCGTTCACGCGAACAACGTGGTGGACGTCCTCGGTCGCTTCCTGAACATGAAGGTCGAGCTCTACAACTTCGTCTCGGCCCTCAACTGCATCCTCGCCCAGCGGCTCGTGCGGAAGATCTGCCCGCACTGCAGGGCCATCTCGACGCCCACCGCGCAGCTCCTCGAGGAATCCGCGATCGCGCCCGAGCTGATGGCCGGCGTGACCCTCTACGAAGGCCGGGGCTGCATCGAGTGCAACGGCACGGGCTTCTACGGCCGGATGGCGATCACCGAGCTCCTCGACCTCTCGGACCGCATCCGGAGCCTCATTCTCGACAAGCGTCCCGCCGCGGAGATCAAGAAAGCCGCCCAGGCCGAAGGGATGAGCTTCCTGCGCGAGTCGGCGATCAAGAAAGTCCTGGCAGGCCAGACGACGCTCCGCGAGATCAACAAGGTGACGTTCGTTGAGTGACGGCCTGAGGAACCCGTTTTCGCGGGCGTTCTGGCGGTCCCGGCGGCCCCCGCACGCGTTCGTCCTGACGCGCGATCGGCTCGTGTACGTCGGGCCCGCCGATGGAGCGCGGCGTTCGGCCCTCTCCGTCGCGCCCGCGTTCCGCGTCGTGTCCCGCCCGGTGCCTCCCGATACCTTCGCGCCGGGAGAGGACGGATCACCCCTCGCGGGGCCCGCGCTTTCCGGCGCGCTCCAACGCCTCCTCGCGGAGGCCGGCGCGAAGATTCCGGCCGCGTCGCTCGTCGTGCCCGACGGCTGGGTGAAGCTCCTCGTCATCGACGCCGTGCAGCCGGAGAGCCACGCGCGCGAGGTCGACGACATGCTGCGCTGGAAGTTCGGACGCGCGTTCGGCGAGCCGGCGGGAGAGCTCCGTCTCTCGTGGCAGCCGGCCGGGGCCGGAACGGACGGGACGCGCGTCCTCGCGCTCGCGGCGGCGGAACAGGCGGCCTCCTCGTGGGAAGCGCCGTTCGAGAAGGCGGGCATCCGCATCGGCGCGCTCGAGACCGCCGCGTTCGCGGTCTCCTCGCTCGGCGCCCGGACCATCGGAGACGGGTTCCTCGTCTGGACGGACGACGACACGGCCACGACGCTCGTCTTCACGGGGTCTCAGCTCCGCTTTGCGCGGACGAGGCCGTACGCCGAGGCGAGCGAGGCGGTCCAGGACGTGCGCCACGCGGTGGCGTTCGGAATGCCGGACCGGCCCCCCGAGGCGCCGCCCGCGGACGTGGCCGGAAAATGCGCGGCCGGCCCGCCGGAATCCCGGGTTCTCGAGGACCTGCGCGCGTTCCGCGCGGCCGCGGGAGCCTCGGAGCCGGACCTCCTGACGCTGTCCCGCCTCGCTCCGGGCGCGACGGTGACGCCGAGCGCGGCGGCGCAGGATCCCGCCACCCTCGCCGCACTCGGCGCTCTCGCGGGGGGTGACTGATGCCGGGGCGGTTCAACCTCGCACACCGGCCCTTCGTCGACACGCGTCCCGCGAATCTGGCGGCGGGCTTTCTCGCGGTGCTCGTGGCCGCCCTTTCGTTCGTCGCCGTGCGCACCGTGACCCGCTATTTCGCCGACTCCAGCCGGACGCGCGCGTCGATCGCGAGCCTCAGGGCCGAGATCTCGAGCCTCGAGGAAGCGCGGCTGAACGCGTCCGCGTCCCTGGCGCGTGTCGACGTCGCCACGCTCGCGGCCGACGTGGAGGACGCGAACGAGATCGCCCTCAGGCGCGCCTTCTCGTGGACGCGGTTCCTCTCGCGTCTCGAAAGGACTCTCCCGTCCGACCTGCGCATCGCGTCGATCGGGCTCCAAAAGGTGACCGGTGGTTCGGGATCGGCCGTTTCGGAGCGCCGCCCCGCCTCCGAGAAGGTTCTCGTGACGCTGGTTCTCGTCTCCCGCGACCCGAACGGCCTGCCGAAGACGATTCGCGCGTTCGACGCCTCGCCGTGGTTCGAGAAACCGACACCCGCGAGCGAAGACCGCGGCGAGAAAGGCCTCCCGGAAGGTCGCCGGCTCATCCTCACGGTCACGTACCGTGACGTCGAGGGCCGGACGGAGGCACACCCGTGAGCGCGCCTCCACCGGCGGCCCTCCTGACGGCTGGCGAGCGGATCCGCCGGCTCCTTCCGCTCGCGCGCGCAGGCGGAATTCGCCGCTCGCCGTGGCGTGCGCGGTTGCCGCTTTTCGCCGTGCTCGCCCTCCTGCTCGTCGCCGCCACAGCCGTCCTGATCGGCTATCACGCGTTCTACGACGAGCGGTTCAAGGCTCTCGAGAAGACACGCGCCGAGCTGGCGGCCAAACGCGACGAGGCCGCCGAGGCCACGCGCCGGGTCGTGAAGACCGAGGAGCGCCTGCGCGCGCTGCAGCGGGACCTCGAGGATTTCAACCGAGACGTCCTCGGGGGGCGCAAGGAGCGCCTGGCCGCCGTCATCGAAGACGTCTATCAGCTCACGGAAAAGGCCGGCACCGTGCCGGGCCAGATCTCGTACGCGTTCGACGAGGTCGGCGCCGCCACCCGTCTCGCCCTCCAGTTCAGCATCCAGGGCCGCTACACCGACATCAAGAAGCTCCTCTATTCATTCGAGAGCAACCCGCGCTTCCTGCTCGTCGAGAACGTCGCCCTCGCGACCGATGACGTTCAGCCCGACTCGCTCCGCCTGAACCTGACCGTCGCTCACTATTTCCGGCCCGACGATCCCGCCGCTCCGCGCCGCGGCACGCGCGCCGCCGCCCGGACCGGAGCGGCGCGCGCCGCCCGAGCCCCGGCCCCGTCCACGGCCGCAGGCGGAGTCCCGGAATGAGCGCCCGCGGGAAAGCCCCGAAGTCGAACCTCAAAGTGCTTCTCTTCGCGCTCGCGGCGGTGCTCGGCCTCGCGGTGTTGTCCTACGTGCCGAAGGGACCCGGAGCGACCGAAAGCGCCGAGGCGGTGCCGGCGTCCGGCCGCCCAAGAGCGGCACGAGGCGTTTCCGACCCCGAATCCGTCCCTGACCTGACGCGCATCGCGGCACGAGGCTCGGCCGAGGAAAAGGTCGGCCGGAACGTCTTCCGGTTCCACGAGTCGCCCACGCCGACGCCCCGGCCGACGCCGATTCCGACGCCCACGCCGGTCCTGCCGGGAAGTCCGCTCTACGTCGGCCCGATGCCGATTCAGCCGACGCCGACTCCCACGCCCATCGTCCCGCCGGCTCTTCCGTTCAAGGCCCTCGGCATTTTCGGATCCCGCGACGAGCCGATCGTCTCGCTCGAAGAGGGCGGCCGGATCATCAACGCGCGGGAGGGAGACACGGTGGACGGCCGCTTCATCGTCAAGAAGATCAACCGCGAGTCCGTCGACTTCACGTTCACCGGCCTCCCGCACGAGATCACCCGACGCATTCCGGTCCCGCTCCCGTGAGGCGGGGGATTGAAGGATTTCTCATGACGACGATACGAAACGGCCCAGCTTCCCGCCGCTTCCTGCGCCGACCGGGCGTTGCCGCCCTGGTATTCGCGCTCGCCGCCTCCGCGTGCGTGTCCTCGCGCGCGTTCCGGGAGGGCGAGCGCGAGGAAGCCCGCAAGCACTGGGACCTGGCCGTTCTCGCCTACGAGAAGGCGGCTTCCATCGATCCCGCGGACTCGGCGGCCCGCATCGCGCTTCAAAGAGCGCGCTTTCAGGCGGGGCAGGCGCATTACGAGCGCGGGCGGCTCCACCGGTCCGCGGGCCAGCTCGATCTCGCGGTCTCCGAGCTCGAAGTCTCGATCGCCCTCGATCCGACGAACGACTCGGCGCTGCAGGAACTGCGGCGGGCCAAAGCCGACATCGAGACGCGCGAGCGGGAAAACGCGGGCGGCACGCCGGTCGAGAAGGCGAAGGCAGCCGCACGCGGCGCCCGAGGCGCGCCGCCGATGCTGAACCCGTCTTCGACGAAGCCCATCGACGTCGCGTTCGCGCCGGACACGAACATTAAGAAGATCTACGCGGCGCTGGGCGCCGCGGCGGGGATCAACGTCATCTACGACCCCCAGCTCAAGGACGATCGCTTCACGCTCGACCTTCGGGGCATGACGTTCCAGAAGGCCCTCGAGACGGCGATGCGCCAGGCCGGCCACTTCTACAAGGTCATCGACGAGCGGACGATCCTCATCGCGCAGGACACGCAGCAGAACCGCAAGGAGTACGAGGACCTCGTCATCCGGACGTTCTTCCTGTCGAACGGCGACGTGAAGGACGTCTCGGCCATGGTGCGGTCGATCCTCGACCTCCGCCGCCTCGGCACGATCCCGGCGCTCAACGCGATCATCATCCGCGACACGGCCGACAAGGTGGCCGTCGCCGAGCGCCTCATCGAGGTCAACGACAAGGCGAAGTCCGAGGTCGTCGTGGACGTCGAGCTGCTTCAGGTCAACA
This sequence comes from Thermoanaerobaculia bacterium, assembly GCA_035455045.1. Lineage (GTDB taxonomy): Bacteria > Acidobacteriota > Thermoanaerobaculia > UBA5066 > UBA5066 > Fen-183. Next base: position 10,702 of record DATIFW010000178.1, read on the forward strand.
CCACGAAGCTCATCGACCTCGGAACGATCATCAGCCGCTCGGTGGGGGCGAGCATCATCCCGTCAGCCGTCGGCGCAACGACCACGGTTACGGCGCTGCCGTGGAACCAGATCAAGAGCCTCGGGATCAACGACTTCCAGTTCACGATCCCGACCATTTCGTTCAACTTCATCAAGGACAACACGGACGCCGAGCTCCTCGCGAAGCCGCAGTTGCGCATCGCCGAGGGCGAGAAGGCCCAGCTCGTCATCGGCGACCGCTATCCGATCCCAGTCACGACGATCAACACGCAGCAGGCCGTCGGCTCGACGGGCGTCATCCCGATCACGTCTTTCCAGTATCAGGACATCGGCATCAAGATCGACATGGAGCCGCGCGTCCACCACAACAAGGAGGTCTCGCTCAAGCTCACGATCGAGGTGTCGCAGATCAGCGGCCAAGGTGGGACGGCCGACAATCCGCAGCCGATCATCGGGACGCGGACGATCACGTCGTCGATCCGCCTGAAAGACGGCGAGACGAATTTTCTCGCGGGCCTCATCCGCAAGGACACCACCAAGACCAAAAATACGATCCCGTTCCTGGGTGATCTTCCGCTCATCGGCTCCCT
>DATIFW010000179.1:0-2059 GCA_035455045.1 Thermoanaerobaculia bacterium
TACGGCGTCGTGTCGATTCCGCGGTCGGTCGTCGAGCCCCTCATCGCGCTCTCCATCGTCTACGTCGCGATCGAGAACGTGGCGAGGACGGACCTCACGCCGTGGCGAGTCGCGCTCGTCTTCGCGTTCGGCCTGCTGCACGGCATGGGATTCGCGGGTGTGCTGACGGAGCTCGGCCTCCCCCGCTCGGAGTTCGTGGCGGCGTTGCTGTCGTTCAACGCCGGAGTGGAGGCGGGGCAGCTCGCGGTGATCGGGATGGCGCTCGCGGTGTTCGGGCTCCCCTTCCGGCGGAAAGCCTGGTATCGCGCGCGGATCGTGGTGCCCGCGTCGATCGCGATTGCGGCGGTCGGCTTCTATTGGTCGGTCGAGCGGGTCCTATCGCCTTAGAACGGCGACAGGAGTGTTTCGTAGTGCGCCGATCGGGCGTCGAAACGCGCGAGCAGGCGCCGCGCCTCGTCGGGCACGACCGCGACCTCGTAGTCCTGGCCGGCGAACTCGCGCACGGCGGCGACGGACTCGAACCACATGATCGTGACGAACTCGACGCCCTCGGGGACTTCGCGCTTCAAGAGGTGGACGCCCATGAGCCCGCGGATCTTCCGTTCGGCGATCCCCGGCAGAATCTCGGACTCGAGCAGCTCTTCGTAGGCCGCCGCGTTCTCGCGCGTCGTCCAGCCGTGCCAGATCCGGCTGATCACGCCTTCGCGCGGCGGGCGGCTCTCTCTTTCGGGGCCGCCGTGAGCGCCGCTTTCTCCTTCCCCGGCGGCGGCGCGAGAAACACCTCGCGCGGCGGCGGAAGTTTGCCTGCCGGCTTCTCGAAGCCGCACCCCGCGCGGTCGCACGCGAGCACGGCGCCCGCCTTGCGCTCCCGCAGCAGCAGGTACGGGTTGCCGCACTGCGGGCACTTCTCGGGGATCGGACGCGCGTTCAACGAGAAGTCGCACGCCGGGTAGTTCACGCACCCGTAAAAAGGCCGGAACCGGCCGCGGCGCTCGACGATCGCGCCCCCGTCCTTGGGGCACTTCACGCCCGTGTCGAGGACCGGCTTGGGCGGCTTGTACCGGCACGTCGGGTAGTTCGAGCAGGAGACGTAAGCGCCATACCGGCCGTGCCGGCGCACGAGCGGATGGCCGCACTCGGGACACATTTCCCCCGTCGGCTCGTCGGGTCGCGCCTCGGCCTTCCCCTCCGCGATCGCGACGTTCACGACGTTGCGGCACTTTGGATAGGCGGTGCAGCCCAGGAACGCCTTGCCCGTCCGGCTCTGCCGCAGCTTCATGGGCGATCCGCATTCCTCGCACGCCGTCGTCTCGAGCTCCGCCGCGTCGATGGCGTCTTCGTCCGGATCCGGGATGTGCACCGTGAACGTGCACGCGGGGTATCCGCTGCACGCGACGAAGAGGCCGTTCTTCCCCATCCGCAGCTTCAGCTTCTTGCCGCATTGCGGGCATTTCTCCTCGAGGTCGACCGGCACCGGCAGATGGAGGCGCCGCGCTTGCGCGAGCGGGATGCCCGCCTTGCTCGAAGCCATCTTCTCCAGCGCGCGGTCGCGATCCTGCGTGAATCGCGCGTCGAACTCGGCGAGCGCTTTGCGCCAGGAGATTTTTCCCTCCTCGACGTCGTCCAGCCGCTCCTCCATCTTCGCCGTGTACCCGGTCTCGAAGAAGTCGTCGAAGTACGGGATCAGAAGCTCGACGACGGTGCGGCCGAGCGCCGTCGGGAGGAAGCGGCGTTCCTTCTTGCGCACGTACTCGCGGTCTTCGAGCTTGCGAAGGATTTCGGCGTAGGTGGACGGCCGCCCGATGCCGTTCTCCTCGAGGAACTTCACGAGCGAGGCCTCGTTGTAGCGCGGGGGCGGCTGCGTTTCCTTCTTCTCGGGTTTGACGGCGACGAGCTTCAACGTCTCACCGGCCCGGAGCGGCGGGAGCTTCGACCCGGCAGCTTCCTTGTCCGAGTCCTCCTCGTCCTCCGGCGCGACTCCGTAGACGGCGAGGTACCCGGGCGTCTTCAGCGTCGAGCCGGAGGCGCGGTAGACCGCCCTTCCCGCTTCGATCTCGGC
>DATIFW010000180.1:0-21946 GCA_035455045.1 Thermoanaerobaculia bacterium
GCTCCTTTTCTTTTCCGAGAGCTGCGGTACCCTTCCCCGTGCCTTTCGCGCGCCCGTTTCGACTGCCTCCGCTCTTCGCCGTTACCGCCCTTGCGGCGGCGTGCGGCAAGGGCCCCGGCGCGCCCTCGCGCGCGGCCGAGACGTTTCCGGCCGCCCCGGTCGTCGTGATCAGCGTCGACACGCTGCGCTCGGACCACCTCCCGTTCTACGGCTACAAGGGAGTCGAGACGCCGGCCCTCTCGTCCCTCCGAGCCGACTCCATCCTCTTCGAGAAGGCGTACTCCCACGCTCCGCTCACGCTTCCCTCGCACGCGTCCCTCTTCACGGGGCGCGTGCCGGGCGAACACGGCCTCCACGACAACCTCGGCTACCACCTGCGCCGCGACGTCCCGACGCTCGCCGAGCTCCTGAAGAAGGGGGGATACGCGACCGGCGGCGCCGTCTCCTGCTACGTGCTGAAGGGCGACAGCGGCGTCGGAAGGGGATTCGACCTCTATGACGACGAGGTGGACGCGCCCGAGGGGAGAGCCGCGCTCGGTCGCGTCCAGCGCGTGGGCCCCGAGACCGAGAAGAGGCTCGAAGCCTGGATCGGGGCGCAGTCGGGAAAGCCGCTCTTCGCCTTCCTCCATCTCTACGAGCCCCACACGCCGTACGAGCCGCCGGAGCCTTTCAAGACCCGCTACGCCTCCGTGCCTTACGACGGAGAGATCGCCGCGGCGGACCAGATCGTGGGAACGTTCATTTCCTTCCTGAAGCAGAAGGGAATCTACGAAAAGGCGCTCGTCGTCTTTCTGTCGGACCACGGCGAGGGCCTCGGGGATCACGGGGAGGGCGAGCACGGCATGTTCCTCTACCGCGAGGCGCTTCAAGTCCCTCTCCTCGTGAAGCTCCCCGGCGGGAAGAGGGCGGGCACGTCCGTGGCGACGCCCGTGGCCTTGAGCGACGTCTTCACGACCGTCGGCCGGGGCGTCGCTCTCGCGGGCTTCCAGCCGCCTGAAGGCACGGTCTCGCTCGTCGACCTCGCGGCGGGCGCGCCGCCCGTCCCGCGGCGCCTCCTCGCGGAGACGTTCTTTCCGCGGATCCACTTCGGCTGGAGCGAGCTGACGTCGCTCATCGAAGGCCGCTGGCACTACATCGAGGCGCCACGCCCGGAGATCTACGATCTCGAGACGGACCCCTCCGAGACGAAGAACCGTCTCGCCGAGAAGCCGGATGCTCTCCGCGCGCTGCGCGCGGACCTCCTCAAGAGGAAGCCTTCGTACGAGACCCCTCTCGAGATCGACAGCGAGGCGCGCAAGAAGCTCGCCTCGCTCGGGTACCTCAGCGCCGGCCCCTCCCCCGCCGGCACGCTCGACGACCCGAAGGACCGGATCAAGACGTTCGAGCAGCTGCGCACCGGCCTCGGCGAGCTGACGGGAGGCCGCCAGGAGAAGGCCGTCGAGATCTTCAGCCGCCTGCTCGACGAAAACCCGCGCATGCTCGACGTCTGGGACATGAAATCGCGGGCGCTGCTGGAGCTGGGGCGAACCCAGGAGGCGCTGAACGCGCTCGAGAAGACTCTCGAGATCGCGCCCGAGGCCGCCCGCGCTCCCTACGTCGTGGAAGTCGCGAACATGTGCCTGCAGCTCGGGAAATGGGACGACGGTCTCAGGCACGCGGAAGCGCTGCGCCTGCTCGGGGATCCGGCCGCCGAGGACATCGCGGCCCGAGCCGCCCTCGGAAAGGGGGACTATGCCGCCGCGGATGCCGCCGCGAGGAAGGCCGTGGAGTCCGGCAAGGGCAAGGCCCGCGTGCGCGGGTACCTCGTTCGCGGACGGATCGCGGTGATGCGAAACGACCTCGAGGCGGCGAAGACTTTTTCGGAGAAGGCGGAGGAGCTTTCCAAAGGCGAGAAGCTCCCGCAATCCGGCCTGCACATGCTGCGCGGCGACGTCCTCGCGCGCTCCGGCCGGCCCGCGGAGGCGGAGAAGGAATTCCTCGAGGAGCTTCGCCTCTACCCCGACCGCGTCGACGCGCGCGTTTCCCTCGCGGCCCTCTACGCCTCGGTGAACCGGCGGAAGGAGGCGCGGCGCGTCGTCATCGACATGGTCTCGCGGCAGCCCAGCCCCGAGTCCTTCCTCCTGGGGATGAAGACCTTTCATTCGACGGAGGATCCCGAGGGCGAGACCCAGCTTCGCCTCGAGGCGAGACGGCTCTTCCCGAAGGATCCCCGTTTCGCGGCGGGCGCTACTTCTTCTTCGGCTGCAAGACGCCCGTCACGATGAACGGCGCGGAGGTCTCGACCGTCTTCTGCGCGACCTGGTCGGTGATCGCCACCTTCAGCTCGTAGTCGCCCGGTTTTCTCAGGTATTCGCCCAGGTTCGCCTGGATGACCTCCGCCGCGACGTCGAGCGAGACGAGCTCCGTCCCGTCCTTCGAGTCCGGCACGGCGACGGGTTGGTCGACGGGCTGCGGGACGTCGATGGAAGGCAGGTTCTTCGGCTTGATCTTCACCGTGCGCGTGATGCGGACCGTTTTCGTGGCGGCGTCCACCTTCGGGTTGTAGACCCTCACGACGAACAGGAGGCCGTCCTCGGCGTCGAGGTGGCCGCCCTTCGTCACGAAGCGGTTCCCGTTCAGGGTGAAGGCTTCGTCCGCCTTCCCCTTCGCGACCGGGGAGAAGCTCGCCGCGACGACGAGCGGCGACAGCGAGAAGTCCGATCCGGCGGCCGCAACGGACACCTTGCGTTTCGCGGAAAAGAGGAGCTTCGAGGAGGCGTCGAATACTCCCACGGCCACGCCATACGAACCCGGCGGAACGGCGAACGCGCGGGACGTGACGGATCCTCCGGCCGTGGCTTCGAGCGCCGTGGTCTCTTCGAACCTCACGGCGTCGGCTCCCGCGTCGTCCCTCACGAGGATCGCCAGCTTCGAATCCGCTCCCGGAGTTCCCGCGGACGACGGCACGAAGAGCTGAACCTGCAGGCGCGGCTCCCGGTCTCGCCCGACGATCGGGAGCAGAGAGAGCAGACCCGTGTCCTCTTTGGCGAGGAGGCCCTCGAGGGCCGCCCGGACCGGCGCCGTCAGGACCGGACCCTTCAGGGCCTCTGCGGCGGCCGCCTCGGCCGCCTTGCGCTCGGTCTCGAACTCGGCGGCCGTCTTGAAATGCGGAGCTTCCTTGAGGGACGGGTTCCGGATCGAAGCCTGCCGGGCCTTCGTCTCGAGGCGTCTCACGTCGCCGCCTCCGCTCCCGCTGACGTAATCGGAGGCCGACTCGACGACGAACTCCGCGCGGAGGGACTTCACGCCGGCCCACTCGGGGAGCTGCGCCGCTTCGTAGATGAACGTCGCGAGAGACTCGCCGATCGACGTGCCGGGATCGTTCGGAGGCGGGATCTGCCCGGGAGGAGCGAGCGGCTGCGGCTTGATGCCGGTCACCCGCAGGAGGTTCTTCGGCGGGCCCGCCAGGACGTAGAGCTTGCCGCGCTCGGTGAGAGCGCCGCGGGTCCGAGGCAGGGAGAAGAGCTGGTCGGCTTCCTTCACGCGCTGGTCGAACGCGAGCTTGAACTCGTTGACGGGAGTCTTGAGGTCCGGATCCCTTTTCGCCCAGAAGAGCTGGACGAAGCGGTCGGCTTCCTCGTCGGACGCGACCTTCTTCCATTCCTTCTGCTCGGCGTCCGTCGCGAGGAAGGTGAATTCCGGGGACTTGCTCCAGTCCTTGTAGCGTTCGAGGCCGGCGCCGAGGCCCGGAAGCGTGGAGGCCAGCAACAGAACGGGTGCGAGGCGAAAAGCGACTTTCATCTTGGGGGATGGAATACCCCAAAGCGCAGGTTCTGACAATGCCGGAAGCACGCTTCAAGAAAAGGGTTCGCTTCGGATTATTGGATCTCGATCCTTCCTTCTGGTTGCAAGCCCTGGAGACGCGCGAAATCGACATCTGTTTGCAGGCATTTCCATGGAGCCCGCGGCGGAGTCTCCGGGCACACGGCGTGCTTGGAACAAGGGCAACTGAAACCTCACATGGCGTATTTCGACACGCGGCACACGACGTTCGTCCCGGGCGACGGCGTCGATCGTCCCGTCCGTCGGACGTCGCCATGGAGACTCCGGGACCGGACGCGGCCGTCGGACGGTCACCGGTGATGCAGGAGCATCCCTGTTTGGCAGCGGCCAGGTTATCTAGGATTGCTCGAAACGTGTTTCCCGTCCCAAGAATCCCCATTTCGTCCCTACGGGACATCGGAGGAGGTTGCTCAATGCGCCATCGAATCGTCACCATGCTCCTCTTGGTTTTCGTGGCTCTCGCCCTGGCCGGTCCGGCCTGGGCGGACGGCACGCAGACCGGTTCGATCGGAGGAACCGTTCGCGACGTGTCGGGCGGACCGCTCCCAGGCACCCAAATCACCGCCAAAGGGGTGAAGACCGGTTTCGTCCGGTCGGTCGTGAGCGACACGAACGGCACGTACACGATCCGGCTGCTTCCGCCCGCCGACTACCGCGTCGAGATCGTCCTCTCCGGCTTTCAGACGGTCTCTTCGGTCGTCACGGTCTTCACCGACCGGAATACCGAGTTCGATGCGACGCTGAAGCTCTCGGCTGTGGCCGAGACCGTTTCGGTCTCGGCGGAGCTTCCCGTCGTCGACAAGACGAACACCACGCAGGGCGCGAACATCGCCACGTCCTTCACCCAGAAGCTGGCCGTCGCCCGGCAGTACCAGTCGGTGATCCAGCTCTCGCCGGGAGTGACGGGCGGTGCGAACCCGAACGTGCGCGGCGCGCTCTCGGGCAACAACGTCTTCCTCTTCGACGGCATCGACACCACCGACACGACGACGGGGACGTTCGGACAGAACTTCAACTACGAGGCGATGCAGGAGATCGCGGTCAACACGGGCGGCTACTCGGCCGAGTACGGCCGAGCCTCCGGCGCCATCGTCTCCGTCGTGACGAAGAGCGGCGGCAACGAATTCCACGGGTCGGCCAAGCTCCTCCTCACGAACGACAACTGGAACGCCCAGAACAGCGGCCTCAACGAGGTGACGGGCGCCAGCACGAAGAGGACGATCTTCGACGAACTGCAGAAGACGTACTCCGGAACGCTCGGCGGCCCCGTCGTGAAGGACAACCTCTGGTTCTTCGGCGCCGTCGAGTACATCCCGACGACGACGCCCGCGCAGCAGACGGCCCTCGGCATCGAGTACCAGCAGAGCCGCAAGATCACGCTCTGGCAGGGCAAGGCCACCTGGCAGATATCGCCCAGCCATACTTTCGAGGCCGCCGGGAACGGGGATCCCTTCGACGGCATCCTGCGCAACGACTACTGGGGCACGACCGTCACGGCCGAGCGCGAGTCCCTGACCGCGCAGAAGCAGGGAGGCAAGACGTTCCGCGGCACGTGGACCGGCGTCTTCTCGCCCGCCCTCTCCGGGGAGGCCACCGTAGGCACCGCGACCAGCCGGATCGACGTGAACCAGTTCACGACGAACCCGACGCTTCCCTTCTACATCTTCAACGGGGCGAAGGTCTCGACGACCCAGGCGTCGGCCCCCCACACCGCCGATGACACCGGTTACTACTACAACGGCGCCACGTTCGACGGCTTCGTGGAGCGGCCGCGCACGCAAGCCAACATCGCGCTCAACTTCTACAAGCAGCTCGGCGGTCACAACCACAACTTCAAGCTCGGCGTCGACTACCAGTACCTCAAGTCCCAGGCCTCCTACGCGTACCCCGACAACGCCGTCTACTACGACGAGACGTTCAACCACGTGACGCGCGAGTTCACCCCGATCTATCGAGACCTCTTCGACCCGGCACAGGTTTCCACGTCGAAGGGCACCATCTGGGGCTTCTACCTCCTCGACAAGATGGACTTCGGCCGGCTCTTCCTGAACATCGGCTTCCGCGTCGACAAGCAGAACGGCACGAGCGACATCGGCAGGACCACGTTCGACAAGACCGTCTTCTCGCCGCGCCTGTCGGCCAAGTTCGACGTGACCGGCGACGGCACCACGCTGGCCATGGCGAACTACGGACGCTTCTACCAGTCGCTCATCCAGAGCTACGCGGACGGATTCGCCGGGGTCCCGCAGCAGACGAACTACACCGAGGAGGTCTACGACCCGGCCACCGGAAAGTACGTCTTCGACAGTCGGAACGAGCAGGGCGGGAACAGCAGCGCCATCAACACCGGCCTCAAGCCGAGCTACTCCGAGGACTACACGGTCGGCGTCGAGCACCGGCTCGGGAGAGTGATCGGCGTCTCGCTGAAGGGCACGTACAGGACGTGGAAGGACCTCATCGACGACGTCCGCACGCTCTCCGGGACGACCCGGACCGTCGATTACGTGAACCTCGGCGAGGCCAAGCGCCGCTACCGCGGCCTCGAGTTCGTCGTCGACAAGCGCTTCGCGAACAGCTGGTCGGCGTACGCCTCCTACACGCTCAGCCGCACCGAGGGAAACCACTTCGCGGACTTCGCCAGCCCCTTGGGCGACTATTACGCCAACACCACGAGCACCGGCATCAGCGGCGTTACGATCAACTCGGCGAACAAGTACGGCCTCGCCTCGTATGACCGGACGCACGATGTCAAGGGCTTCGGCGCGTACACCCTCGCGCTCGGCAGGGTGACGCTGACCCCGGGTCTCACGCTCGGCTGGCGCTCCGGCCAGACCTACCAGCGGCAGCGCACCGCCTCTATCGCCGGCGCATCCTACACCGGTACCAACGGCCAATTCGCGACGCCCCGCGGGTCCGACCGTTTCCCGAGCCAGTTCTACTCGAATTTCGCCTTCGAGGCCGACTTCAGGCTGTTCGGCGAGGTCGCGGCGGGACTCAAGCTCGACGTCTTCAACCTCACGAACACCCAGACGAAGATCTCCGGGTCCGCCACCGACAACGCCAACTACGGCAAGGCCACCTCGTCGGCCAACTACGCCGGACCGCGGCAGCTCCAGCTCACGGTTCTCGTCACCTTCTAGGCCGCACCGGTTCGCCGACGGCATCGCGGGGGGCTTCGGCCCCCCGCTTCGTTTCAGCGCCCGGGGAGCTTCCTTCCTTCCTCCAGCCAGCCTCTCAGGTCCTGGAGCATGCGCTCCCAGCCGGGACCGAGCCGTTCGCGGTAAGCGCTCCACGCCGCGGTCTCCTCGAAGCCCGACTGCGTCACCGTGATGCGCGTGCCTTCGGGGGTCTTCTGGAACTCCACGACGAGGCGCATCCCGCCGAAGGACTCTCCCTCCGGCGTCGAGAACACGAGATTCGAGACCACGAAGCGGCGGCCCGGGTCGAAGACCTCGAACTGCCCGATCGAGCTGTAGCCTGCGTCGGAATCCGGGTCGGCATACCAGCCCAGCGCCCAGTTTCCGCCGGGCCTCGGTCCGATCACCGCGCCGTCCGCGAGCCACGCGAGCACGTCGGAGACGTTCACGAAGGCGGAGAACGCGCGCTCAGGAGTCACGTTCACGAGAGCTTCCCGCACGACCGAAGAGTCTTCACCCACGGGAGAATCTTACGACGTGCGAGAATCCGCGCCGCCATGTGCGCGACGAGAGCTCGAGCCGCCAGGAAGGGCGCTGCGGCGTGATTCCCGGCCTCAAACGCGAGCTCGAGAGCGCCGTCGCGGAGGCCTGCCGACGCATCTTCGGCACGGAAGCGCCGCGCATCGTCCTCGAAACGCCCCCGAAGGTCGAGCTGGGCGATCTCGCCTGCCCCGTGGCGTTCGAGCTCGCGAAGGTCCTGAAGAGGCCGCCCAGGAAGATCGCCGAGGAGCTGGCGGCCGCCCTCACGTTGCCCTCTCTGGTCGTCAGGCGGTCGGTCGAAGGCGGCGGCTACCTCAACTTCTTTCTCGACCGCCCGAAGGTCCTGAAGGCGATGCTCGAGGACACGCACGCCTTCGTGCACGGAGCGCCTGCTCCGGCCGGAAAAGAAGCGCCCGGCAAGCTCGTCGTCGAGCACACGAACATCAACCCGAACAAGGCCGCTCACATCGGCCACCTGAGGAACGCCGTGCTCGGCGACGTCCTCGTGAGCACGTTCAAGCGGCTCGGCCGCCGGGTCGAGATCCAGAACTATCTCGACGACACGGGCGTGCAGGTGGCCGACGTCGTCGTCGCGCTCCAGAATCCCGAGGAGCTCGTCGAAAGCTCCCGCGCCAGGCGCCTCGGCGAGGAGATCCTGGAGATCCTGGACGCCTTCCCCGGCCACGCGCCGGGCGTCGCCCCGCGCCGGCTTGGCGACCTCGCGTGGGACCTCTACGCGCTCGCGGTGAAGAGCTACGCGGCCGATCCCTCGCTCGAAGAGAAGCGGAGTGCCACGCTCCACGCCATCGAGGGCGCCGCCACCGGCGAGAGCCTGGACGAAGAGGCGGCCGCGACGGCGGCGCTCGCGGGCCGTCTCGCCGAGGCCGTCGTGCGCTGCCACCTCCTCACGATGGAGCGGGTCGGCGTGACTTACGACCTCCTGCCTCGCGAGAGCGACATCCTCGGGCGCCGCTTCTGGGTGAAGGCCTTCGAGCTCCTTCAGAAAGCCGGCGCCGCGCGGCTCGAGACGGAGGGGAAGAACGCGGGCTGCTGGGTCATGCCGCTCGAAGGCGCACCGGAGTTCGAGGGGATGGAGGACGCCGACAAGATCCTCGTGCGCTCGAACGGAACCATCACGTACACGGGAAAGGACGTCGCCTACCAGCTCTGGAAGCTCGGCCTCCTCGGGATCGACTTCGAGTACGAGGAGGTCCCGTATCGGGACGTCGACGGCTCGCCCGAGTTCCACGCCTCGGACGGCGTCTCGCCGCTCTACCGGACGCGTCACGACGAGACGGGCGCCGACCTCTCGGCCCGGGGGCGGTTCGGCCACGGCACCCACGTCATCAACGTCATCGACGTGCGCCAGTCCTATCCCCAGAAGGTCGTCAAGGAGGCGGTCCGGCGCACCGGCTTCCCCGAGGCCGCCGAGCGGTCCGTCCATTTCGCGTACGAGATGGTCGCGCTGACCCCGGCCGCCGCCGAGGCGCTCGGGATCGAGCTCACGGACGAGGATCGCGCGCGTCCTTTCGTCGAGATGTCCGGCCGCCGCGGGCTCGGCGTGAAGGCCGACGATCTCCTCGACCGGCTCGTCGAGAAGGCGAGGGACCAGATCCAGGCGCGCGCGAGCGAGCCTCCCGAGGCCGGTCGGGCCGAGGCGATCGCGGTCGGCGCCCTGCGCGTCTACATGACGCGATTCTCGCGGAACAAGGTCATCGCGTTCGATCTCGACGAGGCGCTCGCGTTCGAGGGTGACACGGGGCCCTACCTCCAGTACGCCGCGGTCCGCGCCGCGAACATCTTTCGCAAGCTGGAGGAGACCGGCCTCAGGGGACGCCTCGACGCCGGGGAGCTCGCGGGCCTCGAGGCCCTCCCCGCGTCGGCGCTCGACGACGGGCTCTGGGACGTCGTCCGGACGTGCTCTCGAACGCTCGATACGCTCGAGAAGGTGGCCGAAACGCTCGAGGTGTCGCTCCTCGTCCGGCACGCGCTCGCGGTCGCGGCGGGTTTTCATCACCTTTACCACACGCACCCGATCGCGCAGGAAAAGGACGAGACGACGCGTCGGGCGCGCCGCGCGGCCCTTCAGGTCGTCTCCGTCCACCTCGCGGACGTGCTCGGCGTTCTCGGGGTGCCGGTGCCGGACAGGATGTGAGCGTGCCGGGAGACGTCGTCTATCGGAGCGCCGGCACCGACGGGCTCGCCGCCGCCCGGGCCTTCGTCGAACGCGTCGTCTCGGAGGAGTACGAACCGGCCGTCAGCGCGGTCGTCCGGGCCGACGTGGCGGCGCACGCCGCCGAGTTCGATCCGGAGCACGACGTCTTCTTGACCGCCGAGCGGGACGGCCGGCTCGTGGGCGTGCTGCTCGTCACCCGGGACGCGGTGGACCCGGACGCCGCGCGCTTCGACTGGCTCATGGTCGACGCGTCCGAGCGGAACGGAGGCGTCGGGCGCGAGCTGCTCTTCCGCGGCATCGAGGAATGCCGCGAACGGCGACGGCTCGTCCTCCGCGCGCGCTCGTTCGCCGCGTCACCCGCCGGCCCGCACCTCTTCTGGCTCTACGGTTTCCGCGTCGTGGCCCTCGTGCCGGTCACGGTCGGGGACTCGACGCGCGAGTCGATCCTCTTCGAGAAGCGCCTGACTCCGCCCGCCTCCCCCGGAACGTAGCCCTCATCGCGCGACGGCCGAAGACACCGAAGCCGCGGCGGGAGACTGGGAAAGCACGTCCACGACGTCCGCCGTGCCGTTCGAATCGTCGAGGCGGGCCAGGACGGCGACGCGGCGGCGCGGCGGGCCGTCCGCCTCGAGGCGGGCGCTCGCCTGGCTCTCGGCGCGGACGACGAAGAGCCTTCCGTCCGAGGTGAGGAGCAGCGGCCGGTGAGGGGTTCCGTCGAGCCGCGTGCCGGGCAGGCCGCGACTCATCGCACAGCGCAGGCAGACGAGCTCTCCTTCCACCCGCTGGACCGCGCTCGCGAGCGCGAGGCCGTGTCCCGGGGGCGTCCGCAACCGGATCGCCGCCCATCCCACCGCGATCCCGCAGCCCGCGGCGAAAACGATCGTGACGGACCGCGGAATGGTCCGCCGGCGCCTGGCCCGCACGTCGAGGCGCTGGGCGAGGCGCCGGGCGAGCTCGTCCGGGCAGCGGTCCACCTGCCGGCACGTCTTCAAGGTCTCCCGGAGCTTTCCCGCTTCCTCACAGCGCTCCTGGCACGCGGGGCACTCCTCGAGGTGAGCGAGAAGGTGTGCCGCGTCCACGAGCTCCAGCTCGTCATCATGGTAAGCCTCGATCAGGAGGCTCGCCGTCCGGCAATCCATCATCATCTCGCCCGGAGCGTCTAACGTTCGCGGCGACGCCGGTATTCCGACAGGGTGACGGGATCCCGGCCGGCGGTCGCCCTGGACGCGCCCGGCTCTCCGGCGGCGAGCCGCGTCCTCGTGGGCTCGTCCGGACCGAAGTAATGGCGGCGGCGGCCGTATTCGAGGAGCGCCGACTCGAGCAGGCGACGTCCCCGATAGAGACGCGACATCACCGTTCCGAGCGGCACCTCCAGGATGTCCGCCACCTCGCGGTACGAGAAGTCCTGCAGGTCGACGAGCTCGACGACGAGCCGAAAGTCCTCGGGCAGTGCCGCGAGCGCGTCCGCCACGCCCCGATCGAGCGCCGCGGCCAGCAAGCTCTCCTCGGGAGTGGAACCGGCTCCGGCGTCGCGCGCCTTCGAGCCCGCGGCATCGAGCGCTTCATCCCCCCCGGCGCCCAGATCGACCTCTTTCGGGCCTGCCTTCGTGTGGCGGTAGCCGTTGATGAAGGCGTTCTTCAGGATGCGAAAGAGCCAGGCCTTGAGATTCGTTCCCTCCGTGAACCCATCGTAGTGAGCAAACGCCTTGAGATACGTCTCCTGAAGGAGATCCTCGGCGTCCTGGCGGTTTCTCGTCAGCCGGAGGGCGGACCCGTAGAGCGCGTCCGCGTACGGAAGCTCACCGCTCCTGAAATTCCAGGACGTAGGGGACGGCGAGGGCTTCTGCGGTGCGGAAACGGCCATCTCGGGCTCCGACTTCTCCCCATGCAATACGTAAACCGTCTCTTTTCGGCTTCGGCCGGACGAAAAAAGGCCCCGGAAGCCCGGGGCCGGACCGAGACATCTTTCTGGAGGAAAGGGACTTACTTGCCGTTGATGACGAAGGCGATGACGAGCGCGTAGATGACCAGCGACTCGATGAGGACGAGCGCAAGAAACGCCATGGCGCGTATCGAGCCACCCGCGCCCGGATTCCGGGCGATGCCCTCGCATGCGGCGACGGCCGTGCGGCCCTGGGAGAGCGCGCCGCCGAACGCCGCGAGGCCGATCGCGATCGCGGCCGAGAGATGGCCCCAGCCCGCGCCGCCGCCGCCGGCCTTCACGGCTTCCTGGGCGAAGGCGAGATTCGGGAGGAGGAGGGCCAGCGCGGTGAGGGCGCCGGCCGGGAGGATTCTTCTGGACATGTCAGGGGCTCCTTTCGTGATCAGGGAAGTCGACTCGGGGAACTCAATGCTCGTGGGCGGTGGCTCCGCCCAGGTAGACGGTCGTGAGGAGCGTGAAGACGTACGCCTGGAGCAGCGCCGTGAAGATGGTCAGCGCCATCATCGGCCACGGCACGACGATCGGAACGAGGTTCGAAAAAATGCTGGTGGCCGTGTGCTCGCCGAAGATGTTTCCGTAGAGACGCATGGAAAGCGAAAGCGCGCGCGCGAAGATGCCGATCATCTCGATCAGGAACATGAGCGGCGCCAGGACCAGCATCGGACCGAGGAAGTGTTTGAGGTAGCCGAAGAGCCCGTGTGCCTTGATCCCGGCGGCGTTGAAGAAGATGAAGCACGTGATCGAGAGCGCGAACGTGACGTTCAGGTTCGCCGTCGGCGGCTGCAGGAAGAAGAAGAGCCCGCAGAAGCTGGACAGGAAGATGAAGAAGAAGAACGCGCCGGCGAGCGGCAGGTACTTCTCGCCGTGATGCGGGATGTTCTCCTTGATGACATCGCGCAGGAAGTCCACGAAGACCTCGAGCACGTTCTGCGCGGAGCCGGGGGTGTCCTTGCGGTAGCTCCGGGACGCGAGGAAGAAGAACACCGCGCAGAAGAGGAGGACGACGATCGACATGGCGACGTGGTCGGGAATCCAGCCGACGAGCTCGCCGTGCTCTCCCCGAGGCGCGATCCCGCCGATGTGAAAGCCCGAGAGTGTGATCCCGTCGCGCCACCAGGACGGCGCGTTCTCGACGGGGCCGAGGAGGCGGGTCAGAAGGGCGTTGAAGAACCCGAAGAATATCGAATGCTCGTGGTGCACGTCGTCTCCGCCCTCACTGGGCCGCGCCCGTCCCGCTCCGGCGTCCGGTCAGGAGGTCGCGGAGCCCGTCGATCACCACTGCGGCGACCACGGTCGAGAGACCCACGACAACCCACCGGACGTCGGCCGGCAGCGCCCGCACGGTCCCCCAAAGGACGAGACCGACGAAGGCATACCTCAGAACGGCCTTGAGCCCGAATTTCCAGTCGAATCGGGCTGGCGCACCCGGTGCGGGCGCCTTGAAGCGACCGACGAGATCCGACAGCCAGAGCGCCGAGACGATAGCCACGGCAGCCCCGAGAGTCAAGGCGAGCGCGGCCTGGAACCTGCCGAGCGCAGCCAGCGCGGAGGCCCCGAGGACACCGAGAGCCGTCGCCAGCCGGAAGAACCCCGGGTTCGGCCAGGTGGCGGCCGGGACGGCTTCTCGCGTCACTCCCGGGGTCCCTTGCCGCCGCCGGCAAGCGTCCCCGACTCACGATAGATCTGCCGGAGGCCCGCGACGAAGCCGAGGACGCCGAGCGTCGCCGTCAGCACCGGGAAGATTCCGAGGACGCGATCCCCGAGGTAGCCGAGGCCCGCACCCGCCGCGATCGCCGCCGGCAGCACCCAGCCGAACGTCAGGACGTCGCCGAGGAATCGCCGGGACTCGGAGCCGCCGCGAGGCTGGTCGTCGCTCACGGTCCGAACGGCAGGAGACACGTCCGGGCGAACTGAACGAACGGTCCGGGCAGGATGCCCATCGCGAGCGTCCCCGCGGCGCAGAGAGCGATCGCCGCGGACACGGCGGGCTCCTCGCGCCAGTAGAGCGTGCCTTCGCCCTCGACGAGATACATCGCGCGGGCGATCCGGAAGTAATAGAAGAGCGACACCGCCGACATGAGGACCGCGAGGAGCGAGAGCCAGAACCAGCCCGCCTTCATCGCCGCCGAGAACAGGAAGTACTTGCCCACGAATCCCGCCGTGGGCGGGATCCCGGCGAGAGAGAGCAGGAACACGAGCATCGCGGCGGCCAGCCACGGATTCTTGCCGGCGAGGCCGTTGAAGTCGTCCACGCTCTCCCCGGCGTAGCCCTTCGACTCGAGGAGGATCACGAGGCCGAAGGCGCCGAGGTTCATGAACGCGTACGCGAGGAGATACACGAGGATCGACCAGAGTCCGATCCCGCTCGAGTCCCCGTACGCGAGCAGTCCGAGGAGCGCGTAGCCGGCGTGCCCGATGGAGGAGTAGCCGAGCAGCCGCTTCACGTTCGTCTGCATGAGGGCGCCGACGTTCCCGACGACCATCGTGAGCGCGGCCGAGGCCGCGATGATCGCCGACCAGTCGCCGGCACGCGGGCCGAATCCCACGAAGAAGATGCGGGCGAAGATCGCGTACGCCGCGAGCTTCGGTCCGACCGCGAAGAACGCCGAGATCGGCGTGGGCGCGCCCTCGTACACGTCCGGCGCCCACACGTGGAAAGGCGCCGACGCGATCTTGAAGAACATGCCGCACCCGACGAGGATGATCCCGACGACGAGGAACGCGGGCGGCTTCGCCGCCGTGAAGGCCGCCGCGATGCCCGCGAGGGAGAGCGTTCCCGCCGCCCCGTAGACGAGAGAGATCCCGTAGATCAGGACGCCCGAAGAGAACGCGCCGAGCACGAAGTACTTCGCGGCCGCCTCGAGGGATTTCGTCTCGCGCTTGAAATACCCCGCGAGGACGTACTGCGAGAGCGCCATCAGCTCGAGCGCGACCACGATCGAGGCGAGGTGCGTTCCGGAGGCCATGAACAACATCCCCACCGTCGAGAAGAGGATCAGGCCGTAGTACTCGCCGCCCGGGTAGGGCGACACGCCGACGAAGCGCAGCGAGAACAGGATCGTCACGATCCCGACGAGAAGCAGGATCCCCTTGAAGTACAGACCGAAGCGGTCCATTACGAACATGCCGCCGAACGCGGCTCTGGGAAGAGCTCCCGAAAGCCGCGCCGATACGAAGAGCAGGAGACCCGTGGCGGCGAGAGCACCGACGGAGAAATGCGCGAGGACGCGCTCCCTCGGGCGGCTCACGAACGTCGCCCAGAGCAGGACGACGGAGGCTGCCGTCGTCAGGAACAGCTCCGGCAGGATGAGGAGCGTGTCGCCCGCGGGAAACGGCACGGCCTACTTCACCTCCGCCACGGCAGCGGGCGCTGCGGCTGCTGCAGCGGCGGCCGCGGCCGCTGCGGGAGCGCCGGTCGGCGTCACGGCCGCGAGGCGAGGCGCGGCCTCCCGGGCCGCGTGGCGCAGACCCGGCGCCGCGACGGTCGCGACGATCTTCTCGGCCG
The DNA here is from genome assembly GCA_035455045.1 of Thermoanaerobaculia bacterium. Classification (GTDB taxonomy): domain Bacteria; phylum Acidobacteriota; class Thermoanaerobaculia; order UBA5066; family UBA5066; genus Fen-183. The sequence goes on from DATIFW010000180.1 coordinate 15,123, forward strand.
ATTTCGCCGTCATCTCGAAGAACGGCTTCGGATAGACGCCGATCCACAGACACATGGCGATGAGGGGCGCGAGCGTGAGGATCTCGCGCACGTTCACGTCCTCGAGGCCCTTGTTCTTTTCCTGTGTCATCTCCCCGAAGAACACCCGCTGGTAGAGCCAGAGCATGTACGCGGCCCCGAGGATGACCCCGAGGCTCGCCCACGCGGCCCACCGCCAGTCCGCCAGGAAGGCTCCCGTGAGGATCGTGAACTCGCCGACGAACCCGTTCAGGAGCGGCAGGCCGATCGACGCGAGGAGGATCACCATGAAGAGCATCGCGTAAACGGGCATGACGCCCGACAGGCCGCCGTAGTCCGCGATCATGCGGGTGTGCGTTCTTTCGTAAACGATGCCGACGAGGAGGAAGAGGCCGCCGGTCGACAGGCCGTGGTTGATGGACTGCAGGATCCCGCCCTGGATGCCCGCGTTGTTCAGCGCGAAGAGGCCCAGCATGACGAAGCCGAGGTGCGCGACCGACGAGTACGCGACGAGCTTCTTCATGTCCTTCTGGACCATCGCGACCATCGAGCCGTAGACGATGCCGACGATGGACAGGGCCGCGACCCAGCCGACGGTCGTGAGCCCGAGGAAGCGCGCGTTTGAATAGAGGGCGTCGGGGCAGAGCGGGAGCGAGAAGCGGAGGAACCCGTAGGTCCCCATCTTCAGGAGGACGCCCGCGAGGATGACCGATCCCGCCGTCGGGGCCTCGACGTGCGCGTCCGGCAGCCAGGTGTGGAAGGGGAACATCGGCACCTTGATCGCGAAGCCGATGAAGAACGCCCAGAAGAGCCAGAGCTGGAGGTCCCCGGGAATCGAGGAGGCGATCGTCTGGAAGTGGACGATGTCGAACGTCGGAAGATTCCCGAGACCCTTCCACCACAGGAAGCCGGACGTATTGAAGAAGTAGAGCGCGATGATCGCGAGCAGCATGACGACCGAGCCCGCGAGCGTGTACAGGAAGAACTTGATCGCGGCGTAGAGCTTGCGCGGGCCGCCCCAGATGCCGATCAGGAAGTACATCGGCACGAGCATCACTTCCCAGAACACGTAGAAAAGGAAGAAGTCGAGCGCGCAGAACACGCCCACCATGCCGGTCTCGAGGAGGAGCAGGAACGCGTAGTACTCCTTTTCGCGCTTCGTGATCGCCGAGAACGACGCATAGACGGAGATGAAGGAGAGGAGCGTCGTGAGGAGGATCAGGAGCGCCGCGATGCCGTCCACGCCGAGCGAATATTTCGCGCCGAGAGAGGGGATCCAGTCGCGCGTCTCGCGGAAGAAGAAGTCGCCGGACTTGCGGAAGCCCGCGAACGTCCAGAGGGGGACCGAGAGCAGGAACTCGGCGCCCGCGAAGAGCGTCGTGACCCACTTGATGACCGAGCTCTTCTCACGCGGCACGAAGAGCACGACGAGCGTGCCGACGACCGGCAGGAAGATGAGGAGCGACAGGAGTCCGTTCATTCGCCGTCCTTCACGTCAGCAGGAGATAGAGGCACACGAAACCGAAGATGCCGACGGCCATCGTCAGCGCATAGTTCTGGGTCCGGCCGGTCTGGGCGCGACGCATGCCCCGGAACGCGGTCTGAAAGGTGTTCCCCACGCCGTTCACGGCGCCGTCCACGAACGTCCGGTCGAACCACGCGGAGATGTTCGACATTCCCACGGCCAAGCCGGCCGCGCCGTTCGGGATGAGGTCGACGACCCGGGCGTCGATCTCCCAGAGGAGGCGCCCGCCTTTCTTGATGAGACCGTTCACGAACACGGCCTCGTAGAGCTCGTCCACGCGGTACTTGTCGCGCACGAGGCGGTAGAAGCCGCCGAGCGACGTGGCGATGCGCTCGGGCATCGCGAAGGGATACGCGCCGCTGTAGAAAGTCCACGCGAGGAAGATTCCGAGAAAGGCGATTAGGACGGAAGAGCCCATGAGGATGAACTCCGTCGAATGCGCCATCTCGTGCACCTCCGGTCGCCAACCGGCCGCGAGGGCGGGAACGACGGGTTCCAGAAACCTTTCGAAGAAATTCTCTTTCCCGAGCAGGAATTTGGGAATGCCCATCCAGCCGACGAGCAGTGCGCCCGCCGCGAGGACGTAGAGAGGCCCGGTCATGCTCGCGGGCGACTCGTGGACGTGCTGGAGCTGCTCGGGCGTTCCGCGGAACGTCCCGTAGAACGTCATCCGGATGAGGCGGAACATGTAGAAGGCCGTGATCCCCGCCGTGAGGACCGCCAGCGCCCAGAGAACCTTGTACCCGGCGCCCCAGGTCTCCGCGAGGATCGCGTCCTTCGAAAAGAAGCCCGCGAGGCCGGGCACGCCCGCGATCGCGAGCGTTGCGACGAACATCGTGACGAACGTGTGCGGGACGAGCTTTCTCAGGCCCCCCATCTTCGTCATGTCCTGCTCGCCGCCCAGCGCGTGGATCACGGAGCCCGCCCCGAGGAAGAGGCAGGCCTTGAACCACGCGTGCGTGAAGACGTGAAAAATGCCCGCCGAGAAGGCGAGCGCTCCGCAGCCGAGGAACATGTAGCCGAGCTGCGAGACCGTCGAGTACGCGAGGACCTTCTTGATGTCGGTCTGGGCGAGACCCATCGTCGCCGCGAAGAGCGCCGTCGCGCCCCCGACGACTGCGACGATGAAGGCGGCGTCGTGCGTGAGGAGGCCCCACACGGTCGCGTTCTCGCCGAGGGTCTTGAGCGCCCACTCGTGCGAGATCCGGTAGAAGACGTTGCAGCGCGCGACCATGTAGACGCCGGCCGTCACCATCGTCGCCGCGTGGATGAGCGCGGAGACGGGCGTCGGGCCCGCCATCGCGTCCGGAAGCCAGACGTAGAGCGGAATCTGCGCGCTCTTGCCGCAGGCGCCGATGAAGAGCGCGACGCAGATCGCCGTCAGGAGCCCGCCGGCCGCGTACCGGCCGGGGTCGGCGGCGGCGAGGGAGAACATCGCGCCGAAGTCCGTCGTCCCGAAGAGCGCGAAGCAGCCGAAGATCCCGAGGACGAACCCGAAGTCGCCGATCCGGTTCACGACGAACGCCTTCTTGCCGGCATCCGCGGCGAAGTCCTTGTCCCAGTAATAGCCGATCAGGAGGTAAGAGCAGAGGCCGACGCCCTCCCAGCCCACGAAGAGGATCGGGAGGCTCGCCCCGAGGACGAGCGTGAGCATGGCGAACATGAAGAGGTTCAGGTACGAGAAGTACCGCCCGAACCCCGCATCGTGGCCCATGTACCCGACCGAGTAGACGTGGATGAGGGAGCCGACGAACGTGACGAAGCCGAGCATGAGCGCCGAGAGCGCGTCGAGCCGGAATGCCACGTCCACGGCGATCGCCTTGCCGCCGAACCAGGTCGGATTCGCGCCCATCGGCATCCACGTCCACATCGTCGCGACGACGCCCTCGTGGCCGTGTGTCTCGCCCCACCAGAGGAAGATCGCGGCGAAGGCCGCGAGGCAGGACAGGATCGTCGCCGCAGGGCCGATGACGGCATGGGCGGCCGCGAACGGGATCTCGTGATGATCGGCGTGCCCGCCGCCGTGCCCGTGATCGTCGTGCGCGGCAGAGCCGTGCGCGGCGCCATGGGCGTCGCCGTGCGGGCCCTTCGGCGCGTCTTTCCCGCCGAGCTTCGCGTGCGAGACGAGGTAGAGCAGCCCGTTGACGAGGAACCCGAGCAGCGGGAAGACGGGGATCCAGGGCAGGATCGCGACGGCCTTCATCGGCGCGCTACCCCTTCAGCTCCGACACGTCGTCGAGGTTCACGGAGCCCTTGAGGCGATACATCGAGATGATGATCGCGAGGCCGATCGCGGCCTCGCCGGCGGCGAGCGTGATGACGAACACCGCGAAGAGCTGCCCGTTGAGGTCGCCCAGCTGGCGCGAGAACGCGATGAGGTTCAGGTTCGCGGCGTTGAGAATCAGCTCGATCGACATCAGCACCGTCAGGAGGTTCCGGCGGATGAGGACGCCCGTGACGCCGATGGCGAAGAGCACGAACGAGAGCGCGACGTAATGCGTGACGCCGATCATCAGTCGACGTGCTCCATCGTCCGTTTCCCGAGCACGACCGCGCCGATCATCGCGACGAGCAGGAACACCGACGCGACTTCGAACGGCAACAGGTAGTCGCGGTAGAGGCCCCACGCGACCGCCTGGCTGTTGCCGGCGACCTCCTCCGTGACCTCCTTCTTGACCCTCTTCCCGTCCACGGTCTGCCTCACGGTGCGCGTGACGGACGTCGTGGAGAGCTTCGCGGCATCGGCGGGCCCGGCGGCGTCCGAGAGGCCGCGCGTCCGCGCCGAAGCGACGACCGTGCCGCCGACGACGGCGAGGAAAAGGAGCGCGACGAGAAGCGCCGTGCCCGCCTGCCGGTTCACGTAGGGCTCGCCCGCCGTGCGCCGGATGTTCACGAGCATGATCGTGAAGAGGAAGAGGACCATGATGCCGCCCGCGTACACGAGGATCTGGACGGCTGCCAGGAACTCGGCGTGCGCCGTGACGAAGAGCGCCGCGACGCTCAGGAACGAGAGGAGGAGGAACAGCGCCGAGTGGACGGGCTGGCGCATCGCGACGACGCCGACGGCGCCGAACACGACGATCACCGCGAAGAACCAGAAGAAGAACGGCGTCGTCACCGCCCCTCCCCCGGCTCGACGACGGTGAACGGCTTGACGTTCTCGTCCCACTTCGTGAGCTTCCGGATGTCGAGGTAGAGGGCCTCGTTCCGCTCGTACGTCCCGAGCTCGTAGGTCTTCGTCCGGAGCCAGATCGACTTCGGGTTCGTCGGGCACGCCTCTTCGCAGAGGCCGCAGAACATGCAGCGTTTGAGGTCCACGTCGAACCGGTCGAGGACCTTCTCGTTCTTGCCCGCTTCGTTCTTCTCGTTGTGCCAGTCGATGAAGATGATGTTGATCGGGCACTCGATCGCGCAGAGCGTGCACTTGATGCAGCGCTCCTCGTCGAGCCGGAACATCCCGCGGAAACGGTCGCTCGGCTCGCGCGCGGCCTCGGGGTACTCGACCGTGTCGGCCTTCCGGAAGAGATGCCGCCCGGTCATCCGGAGGCCGGCGAAGATGTCGAGGAGGAGGACGTCGTCCCAGAAGCTCATGTCAGGCCTCCGCCGCCCGGGCGCCCGCCGGCGTCGGAGCTGTCTTCGCCGCGGGCGGCTTCCTGGCCGCGCGCAGCCGCGTCACGACGAGGAACGCGCCGATGGCCGCGATCCAGAGCATCGTGCCGAGGATCCGGAGGCCGCGGAACCCTCCGAGCGCCGCGAGCGCGACGAGGACGAGGTTCACGAGGGAGATCGGGATGAGGGTCTTCCACCCGAGCGCCATGAGCTGGTCGAACCGGTAGCGCGGGAAGGTCCCGCGGAACCAGATGTAGACGAAGAGGAACGCCGCGACCTTCAGGACGAACCAGAGGATGGGGGGGATCACGTCGAGGAACGCGAGGGCCTTGACGCTCGGGAAGGGCCGCAGCCAGCCGCCGAAGAACAGCGCGGTCGCCACCGCCGAGATCGTGATCATGTTCGCGTATTCGGTCAGGAAGAAGATCGCCCAGCGGAAGCCCGAGTACTCGGTGTGGAAGCCGGCCACGAGCTCGCTCTCGGCTTCCGGGAGGTCGAAGGGGATGCGGTTCGTCTCCGCGACTCCCGAGACGAAATAGAGGAGGAACGCGACGAGGCCCGGGAGGATGAACCACATGTGGTGCGCGCGCTGCGCCTCGACGATCTCGACGAGGGAGAGCGAGCGCGCCATGAGAATCGCGCTCACGACCGCGAAGCCCATCGGGACCTCGTAGCTGATGAGCTGCGCCGCCGAGCGAAGACCTCCGAGGAGAGCGTATTTCGAGTTCGAGGCCCAGCCGCCGAGGATGATCCCGTAAACCCCGATCGACGTGATCGCGAGAACGAGGAGGAGCGAGACGTTCAGATCCGCCGCGTACCACGCCGTCGTGATCTTCCCGAGGCCCGGAATCCGCATCGTGAACTCGGGGCCCCAGGGGAGCACCGCGAAGACGGCCATGCCGGGGACCATCACGAGCACCGGCGCGAGGAAGTGCACGAAGTGCTGCGCCTTCGCGGGGACGACGTCCTCCTTCGTGAGGAGCTTCACGACGTCGGCGACGAACTGCAGGATGCCCTCGGGACCCACGCGGTTCGGGCCTTTGCGGACCTGGAGAAACGCGAGCGTCCGGCGCTCGATGTAGGTGAGGATCCCCGCCACCGTGGCCACGAGGACCACGACCACGACCGCCTTCACGGCGGGAATCAGGAAATAGTTCAGGAGGCTCTCAGAAATTTCCACTAGAAGGCAACCCTCTCGCAGGACGTCAGGGAGCGAGTTTCTTCGAAAGTGAAGAGATCGAGTCCGCCGAATGCGCGAGACGGCGCCCGGCGCTCTCTTTCATTCGAAGAAATCTTCATCTTCTCTTTCTCTTTCTCTTTCTCTTCTTCTTTCTCGTTCTTCATCGATCGACCTCGCCGAGAACGATGTCGATCGTCCCGATGATCGCGACGAGATCCGACACCAGGTGGCCCCGCGACATCTCCGGCAGCGCCTGGAGGTTGATGAAGCTCGGCGGCCGGACGCGCAGCCGGTAGGGCCTGTTGCCGCCGTTCGAGACGAGGTAGAACCCGAGCTCTCCCTTCGGGGACTCGACGCTCGCGTACGCGTCCCCGGCGGGCGGCTTGATGACCCGCGGAACCTTCCCGCGGATCTCGCCGGTCGGGTTCGCCGTCAGCCAGTCGCAGCATTGGAGGAGGATCCGGCGGCTCTGGCGCAGCTCGGCGATTCGCA
>DATIFW010000181.1:0-9688 GCA_035455045.1 Thermoanaerobaculia bacterium
CGCCGATCCGACTCTTTCCCGCCCCGGCGGCTTCAGCGCGGAGCTCCGGCCGGTTCCCTGGGCGTCGGGCCTGACGTCCGCGGGCCGCGAGGCGATCCTCGCGGGGCTCTCGCACTCCGGTTCGACGCCGGGCTTCCGCACGAACGTGGCTCTGCTCGGCGGCCCGCCGGGCGCGAGCGGCCGGCTCGTCCTGCGCGACGTCACCGGCGTCGAAGTCGCGGCGACGGCGTTTGCGCTCGGTCCTTCTGAATGGCGCCAGCAGAGCCTGTCCGGATGGTTCGGAACGCCGGCGGCGCCCGTAGGGTCGCGCGTCGACCTCGCGGTCGAGGCGGGAGCGGCGGACGCGTACGCGAGCGTCATCGACAACGTGACCGGCGACGCCGTGGTCGCTTCGGCGTTCCCGAGGCCGCCGCCGTGCGGGCTCCCGTCGGTCGCGGTCGTCGCGGTGACTCCCGCGCAACCGTCAACTCCCGGTCGAGCCGTGACGCTCTTCCTTTCCGCCGCCGGTGCGACGTCGGTCCGCGTCGAGCCCGGCGGCCTCGCCCCGGGAGCCGGCGGCGCGGTGACGGTGGCTCCGTCCGTCACGACGACGTACCGCCTCCTCGCGGAGAACTCCTGCGGAACGGCGACGTCGGCCTTCACGCTCGAGGTCGCGGCCGCGCCGGCCGTCGTCCCGATCGCGAGCGGGGCCGTCCGCGGCGCCATCGTCGGCGGGGCCGCCGTTTACAAGGGAGTTCCGTACGCCGCGCCCCCGCTCGGCCCGCTGCGCCTGCGGCCCCCCGTCTCCGCGGACCTCCGGAACACCGTGCGGGACGCGTCCGGATTCGGAAGCGTCTGCCCGCAGCTCGGCGATTTCGGTCAGGTCGTGGGTTCGGAAGACTGTCTCGTTCTGAACGTCTGGGCGCCCGCGGTGCGTCCTCCGGCGCCCGCTCCCGTCCTCTTCTGGATCCACGGCGGAGGAAACGTGCAGGGTGCGGGCTCTCTCGCGGTCTACGACGGTCAGGCCTTCGTGGAGCAGAACGGCCTCGTGGTCGTGACGCTCAATTACCGGCTCGGCGCCCTCGGTTTCCTCGCTCACCGGGCGCTCGACCGGGAAAGCGGGCGAGGCGTGTCGGGAAATTACGGCCTCCTCGACCAGGTCGCGGCGCTCGAGTGGGTGCAGCGCAACATCGCGGCCTTCGGGGGCGACCCGTCGCGCGTGCTCATCGCGGGCGAATCGGCGGGAGCGGTCGACGTGTGCGCGCTCCTGGCCTCGCCGCTCGCGAAGGGCCTTTTCTCGAGGGCGCTCATGGAGAGCGGAGGCTGCTCTCAGCCGCCGCTTTCCGCCGCCGAGACGTTCGGCGGAACGATCGTCGAGGCCGCGGGGTGCGCGGGCGCTTCCGACGTCGCCGCGTGCCTGCGCGCCCTGAGCGCCGAGGCGCTCACGTCGGCCGTGCCGCCGCAGCCGAACGTGTCCTCGAGCTCGGGGCAGCTTTACGGCCCGAACGTGGACGGGTTCGCCCTGGACTCGTCGCCCCTGAGCGCGCTCTCCGCCGGCGCGCACCACCACGTCCCCTTTCTCATCGGCGCGAACGCGGACGAGACGGCTCTCGACGCCCCCGCACTCCCGACGGACGCCGCGTATCGGGCGGCGATCCTCGCGCAGTTCGGCGGGGTCCTCGGCCCGCGGATCCTCGTGCAGTACCCGTCGAGCGCATTCGGGTCGCCCCAGAAGGCCTACGTCGCCGTGACGACCGACGCGCGCTTCGTGTGCCCGTCCCGGCGGATCGCGCGCGCAGCCGCCGGCGGTCAATCCGAGCCCGTGTTCCGGTATTTCTTCACGAAGTCGCTGGATTCCACGGCGGCCGCCGCGCTCGGGGCGTACCACTCGCTGGAACTTCCCTTCGCCTTCGGCACGCTCGGCAAGTTCGCGGGCTTCACGCCGTCCGCGCGCGAGCTGGCGCTCTCGAGCGCGATGAACGCGTACTGGGCCCGCTTCGCGGCGAATGGGGATCCGAACGGCGCGGGGGCGACCTTCTGGCCCCGCTACGATCCGGCGCTCGACTCGTATCTCGACCTCGACAACGCGATCTTCTCCGGCGCGGGCGTCCGCCCGGCGCGCTGCGACTTCTGGGATGCGCTCGTGGCCTCGCCCTGATCCCCGGTCCTCGCGACATAATCCCCCGTCATGACGCCGCTCTTTCCCGAGATCGAGCCCTACCGGTCCTTCCGTCTGCGCGTTTCCGGGATCCACGAGCTGCACGTCGAGGAAGCCGGGAATCCGTCGGGACCGCCCGTCATCTTCTTCCACGGCGGGCCCGGCGCCGGCATCTCACCGCTCCACCGCCGGTTCTTCGATCCCGCGTTCTGGCGGGTCGTCCTGTTCGATCAGCGCGGCTCGGGGAAGTCGACGCCTCTCGGCGAACTGCGCGAGAACACGACCGGAGACCTCGTGGAGGATACCGAGCGCATCCGGACGCATCTCGGCATCGAGAAGTGGCTCGTGTTCGGCGGGTCCTGGGGCTCGACGCTCGGCCTCGCTTACGCCGAGCGGCATCCCGCCCGCGTCACGGGACTCATCCTCCGAGGCATTTTCCTGGCCCGCAAGTCCGAGCTCGAGTGGAGCTTCACCGACGGGGTGCGGCGCATCTGGCCCGACGCGTGGGAGGCCTTCGTGACGCCTCTGACGCCGCGCGAGCGCGGGTCCGTCGTGCGCGCCTATTACCGCCGCCTCACGTCGGAGAACGCGTCGGAGCGAAGGGCCGCCGCGCTCGCGTGGAACGCCTTCGAGGGGATCGCGAGCCACCTCGTCGCCGACCCCAAACCTCCCGCCGAGGAGGACATCGAGCGCGAGATCGCGCTCGCGCGCATCGAAGCCCATTACTTCATGAACGAATCGTTCCTCGAGACCGACGACCAGCTTCTCCGCGATGCCTGGCGCCTGCGCGCGTTCAGGGGAGTCATCGTCCAGGGACGGTACGACCTCGTCTGCCCGATGCAGTCCGCGTGGGAGCTCGCGGCCGCCTGGCCCGAAGCGCGCCTCGTCATCGTGCCGGCGGCCGGCCACGCGGCGGACGAGCCCGGCGTCGCGAGCGCGCTCGTCGAGGCGACCGAAGAGTTCAAGGTTTCCGCGAGCGCCTGACCGGATTTCCCTCAACGCTTTCGCCGCGACCCCGGTAGAAGGGGTGTGGCGGAGGGAGCGGCGTGGCGTACGGCACGGCAGGCGGGCTGACGATGGCGGCGCTCCTGTGCGGGCCCCTTCCCGGGACGGGGGACGCGAACTCGCTCCTGCCGTTGATCGTGAAGGCGCGGAAAGGAGACGCCGAGGCCTTCGAAGGTCTGATGGTCGCGACCGAGGGGCAGGTCCTGAAGCTCGCGGGCCGGCTCCTCGGAGACCGGGAGCTCGCACGGGACGCGGCGCAGGAGGTCTTCCTCCGGGTCTTCAAGTCCCTGCGGGGGTTCCGCGAGCACGAGGATTTCCGGGCCTGGCTCTACCGGATCACGGTGAACGTCTGCCGGGATGCGGGGCGTCGCTCGAGCCGCCCGGGCCCGCGCGTGTCGCTCGACGGCCGGGAGCCCGAGGACCGCGGCACTCCCGGCGATGCATCGCTTCTCTCGCGCGAATGCGTCGAGGCCGTGCGGAGCGCTCTCGCGGCGCTCTCCCCGCGCGAACGGGCCGCCATCGTGCTCCGGGATCTCGAAGAGCTCACGAGCCAGGAGGTGTCGGAGATTCTCGGCTCCCGCCCGGGAACGGTGCGGGCGCAAGTCGCCAGCGCCCGCGTCAAGCTCCGCGAGCGCCTCGCCCCGTTCTTCGAGAGAGGGGTGAGAACGTGACCTGCCGGGCCGCCCGCCGTCTGCTTCCGCTCTTCGCCGGCGGAGACCTGAAAGCGCCGAGAACGGGCGCCGTCGCCGGCCATGTCGCGGCATGCGCGGCGTGCCACGCGGAAGTCGAGGCCTTCAGGGCGGCGCGCTCGCTCCTGCCGCTTTCGTCTTTGTCGTTCGACGAGTCGGAGCGGGCGCTGGTCCGGCGTCGCGTCCTCGACGAAATCGCGGCGACGCAGGGCCGCCCGTCGCTCCTCTCGGGCACCCTCCTGCGGCCGCGCTTCGCGCTTGCGGCGTTCGCCGGCGCCCTCGTGCTCGCGGCCTCGCTCGTCTCGCCGTTCTTCGTGCGGAATGCCGGGGAGAGGGTGGCCGCTCTTCCCGCCCCGCCGGTTCCCCCGGCGGTTCCGGGACCCGTCGGGGAGCGCACGGGCGAGGCGGCGCTCTCTCCGCCGGTCCGGTCGACCGCGAACTTCCCGGTGGCCCGGGCGAAACGGGCGCACCGGCCGCCCGTGCCGGCTTCGGCGCAATCCGGTCCGACCGTGCGCTTCGAGATCCAGACCGGAAACGTGAACGTGCGAATCATCTGGTTCGCCGGAGGAAATACCGGCGGAGAAGCGCTGCCTGACCCGAACGGAGAACCGAATGGCGTCTCGTAACGCGAGCGCGTGCTCGCAGGAGGAATCCATGATCTCGTCGAGCGTGTTCTCGAAAGCCGCTCTCCTCGCCGCGTCGGCGCTTCTTCTCGTGGCCTCTTTCGCCCGCGAGGCCGACGCTCAGATCGCGCCGGCGCCAACCGCCGCGCCGGGGGGTGTCGCGCATCCCGCGGCCGCTCCTCAAACCGCTCCCCCCGCGGACGTTCCTCCCGAGAAGGGGCTCAAGAGCCGGATCTTCACGGTTGCCCACCGGGATCCGGACGGGCTCGTCCGGATCCTCCGTCCGCTCGGAAGCGGTGCACGGGGAGCGGTCCTTTCCGCCGATTCGGGTTTCGGAACGATCTCCGCTCGAGACTTCCCGGAGAACCTCGCCGTGATGGAGGAGGCCGTGAAGCGGTTCGACGTGATCGAGCCGGCCCGCGCCGACGTCGAGCTGAAGATACACGTCCTCCTGGCGAGCAACCGGCCCGACGCGGCGGCGTCGTTCCCGGAAGACCTCAAGGACGTGGTCGCGGCCCTGCGCGGGACACTTCTCTACAAGAGCTACACGCTCGTGACGACGTTCGTCGAGCGCGCTCGGGACCGCGCGCGCGTCGTCACCGCGTCGGGGGTCGCGGTACTGCCGGGCCCGGAAGGAAAGGAGCCGCCGGCGCTTCAAATCGAGTGCGAGGCGAGAGGCCTGACGGTCGAGCCCGGCGCCGCCGGGGCGGGTCTCGTGCGCCTCGAGAACTTCTCTCTCTCGGCGATCGGCATCCACGGGTTCTCGGGACGCGCTTCCGTCCGCACGGATCTCACGCTGCGTCCCGGAGAGAAGGTCGTCGTCGGAACCTCCTCGCTGGGGGACAAGGGTCTCGCGGTCGTCGTGTCGGCGAGCATCGTGAAGTGACGCGACGTGTCAGGAAGAGGAGTCAACCCCGGTCGAGGCGCGCCATCAGCAGCTCGCGCTGCAGGACGAGCTCCCGCGGCATCGTGGCCGCGAGCTTCGTGAAGAATTCCTCCTGGTCTTTGAGCTCGACCTTCCACGCCTCGATGTCGATTGACTCGGCCTCGTCCACGTCCTCCAAGGAGACGGACATGCCGGAAAGGTCGAACTCGGCCTGGTGCGGGACCCAGCCGAGCGCCGTCTCCCATCCTCCGGTTCGGCGGTGGGCTCGGTCGATGATCCACTTCAGGACGCGCATGTTTTCGCCGAAGCCGGGCCACAGGTAGCGCCCGTCGTCGCCCTTGCGAAACCAGTTCACCTGGAAGATCTTCGGGAGGTCCTTGATGTACTTCGGCATGTCCAGCCAGTGGTCGAAGTACCTCCCCATGTCGTAGCCGCAGAACGGGAGCATCGCCATCGGGTCGCGGCGCACGACTCCCACTTTTCCGGTGGTAGCGGCGGTCGTTTCGGAGCCGAGCGTCGCGCCCTGGTAGACGCCGTGCGCCCAGTTGAAGGCCTGGACGACGAGCGGGATGGTGGTGGAGCGGCGGCCCCCGAAGACGATGGCCGCGATGGGCACCCCCTCCGGATCGTTCACGTGCGGAGACATGTGCGGGTTGTTCGTCATGGGCGACGTGAAGCGACTGTTCGGATGCGCCGCTTTCTCCGGGGAGCCCTTCTTCCAGGGGCGGCCCTGCCAGTCGACCAGCTCTTCCGGCACCTCGCCGTCCTTGCCCTCCCACCAAACGTCGCCGTCCGGGGTCATGGCCACGTTGGTGTAGATCGTGTCCTTGCTCATCGTGCGCATCGCGGTCGGGTTCGTGGCGCTGTTCGTCCCGGGCACCACGCCGAAGTAGCCCGCTTCGGGGTTGATGGCCCAGAGCCGGCCGTCCGGGCCGGGACGCATCCAGCAGATGTCGTCACCCACCGTCCAGACCTTCCAGCCGTGGAAGCGCTTCGGCGGAATGAGCATGGCGAAGTTCGTCTTGCCGCAGGCGCTCGGAAACGCCGCGGCCACGTACGTCGTCTCGCCGTTCGGGTCCTCGGCGCCGACGATCGTCATGTGCTCGGCCATCCAGCCCTCGCGCCGGCCGAGATACGAGCCGATGCGAAGGGCGAGGCACTTCTTTCCGAGAAGGGCGTTCCCTCCGTATCCGCTGCCGATCGACCAGACGGTGTTGTCCTCCGGGAAGTGGCAGATGAACCGGCGGTCGGGATTCACGTCGAGCGTGCAGTGGAGTCCCCGGTTGAAGTCGTTCGAGCCGCCGAGCGCGTCGAGCGCGCGCTGGCCCATGCGCGTCATGATCCCCATGTTCAGGACGACGTAGAGGCTGTCCGTGAGCTCCACGCCGATCTTCGCCATCTCCGAGCCGAAAGGCCCCATGACGTAGGGCACGACGTAGAGAGTGCGGCCCTTCATCGAGCCGTCGAAGAGCGGGCGGAGCTTCCGATACGCGTCCTCCGGCGACATCCAGTTGTTCGTCGGGCCCGCTTCCTCCTTCGTCCGCGTGCAAATGAAGGTGAGCTGCTCGGTGCGAGCCACGTCGTTCGGATTGGAGCGATGGAGATAGCAGCCCGGCAGCTTGTCGTGATTGAGCGGGATGAGGACTCCGAGTCGCACCGCCTCTTGCGTCAGCGCGTCCTTTTCGGCGGCGGATCCGTCGCACCAGACCACGCGTTCCGGCTTCATGAGCCCCACGCACGATTCGATCCACGAGAGAAGATGTGTATTCCGCGAGAGCGGGGTGCCGATGCCGGTCGCGAGCGCTGAGCTCATGGGACTCCTGAGGGCGTCAGCCGCACGGGCGGGCGCAGGGCCGAAAATAGCACGGGCGCCATTTCTGCTACGGTGACGAGGTGCATCGCCTCGTGCGCCTTTACCCGAGGAGGGCGGGCTCTCACGCGGTGGGAACCCTCGCGCGGATGCGCCTTCCCGAAGGGCTGCGCCGTCCTCTCCTCGGCCGGTTCGCGGCCGCCTTCGGCGCGAACCTGGACGAGGCCGAGAAAGACCTCGGCGCTTACGTCTCGTTCCTCGATTTCTTCACGCGTCGGCTGAAACCGGGCGCGAGGCCTCAGGCCCCGGCTGTGCCGGGCGGGATCAACTCGCCCGTCGACGGCCTCCTGATCGCCGAGGGCCGCGTGAAGGAGGGGACGTTGCTCCAGGCCAAGGGGCTACCGTACGACCTCGTCGAGCTCCTGGACGGGGATCCGCTCGCTCCGCAATTCTCGCGCGCGCGGTATGCGACGCTCTACCTCGCGCCGAAGGACTATCACCGCATCCACGTCCCCGTCCCGGGGGCGGTCCTCGCGGTAGGACGCGTGGAGGGGGAGCTCTGGCCCGTGAATGCTGCGTCCACGGCCTCGACGCCCCGCCTCTACGTGAGGAACCGCCGCGCGTACTGGATCGCGCGCGGCGCGCGGGAGGCCGAAGGCCTCTCCGTGGCGGTCGTCATGGTGGCGGCGACGCACGTGGGCGGCGTCGTCGTGGACCCGCACTGGCTCGGGGGGCGCGTCCTGCCGCGCCGCGGCCGGCTGGAGGTGCCGAATCTCCCGTGCGCGAGCGGCGACGACCTCGGCGCGTTCGAGCTCGGCTCGACGGTGATCGTCCTGGCCGGGGGGGAGAAGGCGGACGGCTGGGATCTGGCCCGTGGCCTCGGGCCAGTGAAAGTGGGCGAGCGGCTCGGCGGCTTTCCCGCTCCGATGCCCTAGACTCCTCCCGCCAAGAAATCAGGAGCACTTTCCATGAATCGGCGGTCGACGCAGCTTCTCGGTGTCCTGCCAGTTTTCCTCGCCGCGAGCCTCCTCGCGCGGGCCGAAACGGCGCTTCCGCCGAAAGGGCATCTCGTCGAGGTCAACGGGATCGAGCTCTATTACGAGGTCCACGGCGACGGGGCGCCGCTCGTGATGCTCCACGCCTTCGGAGGTTCGGGAGCGTCCTGGGCGCCGCTCGTTCCGGAGTTCGCGAAGTCGTACCGGGTCATCCTGCCGGATCTCCGCGGACACGGGCGCTCGACGAATCCCTCGGGCCTGTTCTCGCACAAGCAGGCGGCTCTGGACATCTTCGCCCTGCTCGACCTCATGGGGGTCAAGTCCTTCAAGGCGATCGGCGCGAGCTCGGGAGCGATGACGCTCGTGCACATGGCGACTCAGCAACCCTCCCGCGTCGACGCGATGGTGCTCGTGGGCGGCACCGACCAGATCGGCCCGGAGGTGCGCGCCCTGCTCAGGGACCCGGACTGCGAGAAGCTGTCGCCCGAGGAATGGAAAGCGAAACGCGAGATCCACAAGCACGGCGACGAGCAGATCCTCGCCCTCCAGCGGATCTTCTGCGCGGCCAAGGACCGCTACGACGACATGAACTTCACCCCGCCTTACCTGTCGACGATCTCCGCGAGGACGCTCATCGTGCATGGCGACCACGACCGGCTCTTCCCGGTGCGGATTCCCGTCGAGATGTACGGGGCGATCCCGCACGCTTACCTCTGGATCGTTCCCAATGGCGGTCACATTCCCGCGTTCTCGCCGAAGCACCGGGACGCTTTCCAGCGGACTGCGCTCGAGTTTCTGAGCGGTGCCTGGGAGAAAAAGCCGTAAGACAGGCCGCCGCGCTGCTCTTGCTCGCCGCCGCCTGGCCGCTCGCGGCCGGGCCCGGGGGCACCTTGCGCTGGGGCGGCGACGCGGAGGGCGGCGCGCCGTTCGTCGAGGCGGACCCGGCCGATCCCGCCCGCGTGCGCGGTTTCGACGTGGAGATCGCCGAGGCGCTCGCGAAGGGCCTCGGACGAACGCCGCAGTTCGTGCAGGTGGCCTACCAGTCGATCGACCAGTCCGTCCAGCGGGGCGACTTCGACCTCGGACTGTCGGGAATGGAGGACACGCCGGGCCGTCGCGCAGCGCTCTCGGTCACGGTGCCGTATTTCGAGTTTCGCGAGGTGCTCGCCGTGCGCGCTTCCGAGGCGGGCCGGTTCCGAACGCTCGCCGACTTCAGGGGCAGGAGGGTCGGGACTCTCTCGGGCACCATCGCGTATGAGATCCTCCTGAAGGCGCGCGCGGAAAAGGGCGTCCTGCCCGTCTCGTATGACGACGACGTCCATCCGTACGAAGACCTCGTGCGCGGCCGCCTCGACGCGGTCCTTCTGGACCACGTCCTCGCGGCGCGCTCCCTGAGGCGCGTCCCCGGCCTCGCGATCCTGCCCGAGACGGTCGCGACCGGGCGCTACGTGGGCGTCCTCGCGAAGGAGAACGTCGCGCTCAGGGACTCCGTCGACGCCCTGCTGAAGCGAATGATGCGGGACGGGACGCTGCGGAAGATCTT
>DATIFW010000182.1:0-10964 GCA_035455045.1 Thermoanaerobaculia bacterium
GAGGTACACGGGAAGCTTCAACGACAAGGAGCGCCGCCTGCCGTCATCCTCGGCCCGCGGCTTTCCGTTTGCAAGACAGGGAAGAGGAGACCGATCCGATGCTCCACGTCCTCGTCGCGACGCTCGAGCGGCACGACCTGCTCGACGGCTTACGCGCGCTCGCGCCGGCCACGACGACGTTCCTCGGCGAGCGTGGGCTGGAAGCGATTCTCGAGCGACTCGGCAGATCGGCGCGGATGGACGCCGTCGTCACGGACGCCCCGGAGGTCCTCATGGAGATCTACCACGAGATCCCCGGGGCGATTCCGGTCTATCTCGCGCGCCCCGACGAGGATCCCGCAGCGGTCCTCGCGGGTCTCGAGGCGCTGATCGCGACGGAATGACCTCTCACGCGCTGCCCGCGCGTTTCCATTCCGTGCGCATCTCGGATTGAAGGCGGCCGAGACGATACGTGTCGCGGTTCAAGAAGCCGCCCCACGGGGCGAGGGCGGGGTGGACCTCCTCGATGCGCCGCCAGATCTCCTGCGCGACGAGCCGGTAGTCGGGATGGCCCTGGGGCATCGAGCGTAGCTCGCAGAGGTGCACGGCCTCGCGCAGGTTGAGCGTCACGCGCCACCGCACCTTGAACGCGAAGGGCACGACGTACTGCGCTTCGTGCGGGTGCTCGCGCGCGACGGCTTCGTGGAGCTCGTGCGCCTCTTCCATGCACGCGCGGAACGCGGGCTCGCAGCCAGACTCGACGATCTCGGGCGGCGTCGCCCAGCCGTGCACGGTCGTGAAGGGCTGGCGCTCCTGCGAGAGAAGGCGGTGACGATGGAGGTCGCGGTACATCCCGAAGTTCCCCAGGAGGTCGAAGGCGTACGACGTCTCCTCGAGCGCGCGCGGCGGCTTGTCGCGCCGGTTGCGCCGGCCTCCCGCGAGCTCCGCGTGGAGGGCCGCGCGCTCCTTCGCCGGCATCGCGGCGACGCGCGCGCGGGCCCCGGCGAGCGGCAGGTCGGCGTAGGGATAGAGGAGAGCCGCGAGGACCTTCGCCTCGCCGTCGGGGTCGTAGTCGAGGAGCGTGACGGTCCTCTCCGGCGCGGTCCCCGGCGGCAGGACGCGTGCGGCGACGCCCCGCGACCGGGCGTCGAGATCGCAGAGCCAGTCGCTCCTCTTCGCGCGCTTCACGAACGACGGGATGAGCCGCCGCAGCTCGGCGTGCATCGCGCCGCCGAGAGCGGCGCACTCGGCGAGCGGGCTCGAGTAGAGCCGGTTCAGGAGGTGCTCGAAGGCCTGTCCCGTCGCAAAGACTCCGAGGTTCGTGAGGGTCGCGCCGGGCAGGTAGCTCCGCATGACGTCGCACGCGTGTGCGCGCACGGTCGCGCCGTACGCGCGCCTCGCGGCCTTCAGGAGCTCGGGGTCCCTCGCGACGTCGTTCCACGCGAGCGGCTCACCCGTCTTCGGGTGTCGCACGTCGACGGACTCGATCGGGAGGATTTCCTCGATGTGTCGGATCATCGGATCGATCTGCTCGGCGTACGTGCCGAAGAGCCTGTCCATGAGCGCCGCGAAGGCCGCACCGTGGCGCGACGCGAGGAGCGTCCCCTCGCGGTGCCACAGGAAGCTTCCGTCCGCGCCTTTCTGGTCGAAGCGGACGTAGCGAGTGGATTTCTCGAGGAACGAGATCCCGACGCGCGCGTCCTCCAGCGTCTGCGCGGCGACGTTCGAGACGCGCTCGACGGCGACGTGCGCCGCGCCGAGCTGCGCCACGGAGTCGTCGCCGTAGCCCACGAGAACGCGGTCGTAGAAGGCGCGCGCCCTTTGCAGCGCCTCGCCGTCGTCCACGGCGCCCCCGCCGAGGAGCCCTTCGGCCAGGCCCTGCTCGCCGACGAACTCGTCGAGGAAGACGCGCCTCAGGCTCTTCGAGGTCCGGCTGTAGCGCGAGAACAGCGCCCCCGCGACCTCCTGCGGGAGCTTCAGGCCGAAGACGGGCGCGTCGACGTTCGTGAAGAACGGCGCGAGACGCGCGGTCTCTTCGGGAGTGAACTCGGTGCTCACGAGACTGGAGTCTATAGCTGGGGAAAACGAACCTCGTTTTCCCCAGACCCCTTTCAGGCTACTTCGCCTGTATCAAAGCCGAGGTGAGGGGCGAGAGGGTGCGCCCCGCGGCGGATCCCGGCGCCGCGTAGACGAAGACGTAGTAGTTGCCCGCGCCTGAAAGGAGCGGGATGTCCGTCCGCGCCACGCCGCGCACGAGATCGACCTGGCCGCGTGAGCCGTCCGGATACTGAACGTACGAGGGCACGCGGGCGAGGTAGCTCTGCGACGCGTCGGGATACGCGTACGACCCGCGCCGGGCGATCTCCTCGCGGGACATGGGCCGGGCGGGCCCCTCGAAACCGACTTCGATCGAGGCGAGCGCCCATCCCGCCGGCAGCTTCACCGCGAAGGGCGCGCGCGCGCCGGCGGGGAGAGGCGCCGCCGGCACCTCGACCCATTCGACGACGTGCCGGCTGAACTCCTCCGCCATGCGGAATTCGCCGCCGAGGGCGGCGGCGCCGATGCCCACGTGAGTCCATACCGGGTCGAGAATCGTGCGGCGATGGCCGTCGCCGGGGGGGCGCTCGGCCATCATCCTCGCGTGCGCGTCGAGAAGGAGCGCGGGCACCTCGGCCTCCTCCAGGTCCGCTCCCACGCGCGTGAGCGCGCCGAAGTTCTCCGCGTGATAGTCCACTCCGCCCGCGAGGCCCCAGCGAAGATAGGGCGGCCGGCCCGCCGTGTCCCAGTGTCCCTTCGAGCGCGTCCGGGCCGTGTCGAGACAGAAGGCGTCGCCGACCCGGGCGGCGAGGAGATCGTAAGCGACGGGCGGCGCGCCCGCGGCTCGCCGCTCCTCGTTCAGGCGCGCGAGGAGGAGGGCCTTGGCCTCCGGATAACGCTCCGCATAGGACGCCCCCGTGCGGTCGGCACCCCGGCGAACCGCCGGGACGGGCGTCTCGCGGGGGCGCGGCGCCGATGCGCACGCCGCGGCGAGCAGGGCCACGGCCCACGGGAACCTTCCCTCGAGGACGGAAATCCGCGGCACCGTAGAATCCTACGGCCTGATGATCCGCTTCGGCACATCCGGCTGGCGGGCCGTTCTCGGGGAAGAGTTCACGTTCCCGAACGCGCGGCGCGTCGTGACGGCGATCGCCCGGGTCACGAGGGCGGCGGGCGGCGTCTCTCCGAGCCTCGTCCTCGCGTCGGACACGCGGTTCCTGAACGAGAGGTTCGTGGAGGAGGCGTCCCGCGTTCTCGTGAGGGAAGGCGTCCGCCCCCTCCGCGCCGACCGGGACGTGCCGACGCCTACCGTCGCGTTCACGATCCGGCGCCTCGGCGCCGCGGGCGGCGTGAACTTCACCGCCTCGCACAATCCCCCCGAGTTCAACGGAATCAAGTTTTCGACGGCCGACGGCGCGCCCGCGCTGCCCGACGTCACCGCGCGCATCGAAGCCGAGATCGCGAAGACCTCCGAGGCCGACGCGGAACCGGCGCCTCTCTCGGCGGCGGAGTCGATCGACCCGCGCGGCCCTTACCTCGAACGGCTCGCGACCTTCGTGGACACCGCGAAGCTCGGGAAGGCGAACCTCCGCGTGGCCGTCGACCCGCGCTTCGGCACGTCGCGCGGGTACCTCGACGCCTTTCTCCGGGACGCGGGCGTGGACGTCGAGCTCATCAACGGGCATCGCGACCCCTACTTCGGCGGTCTCTCGCCGCAATGCGACGAGAAGAACCTCGGCGCGCTCGCGGAGGTCGTCGTCTCCGGAAAACGGCATCTCGGCCTCGCGACGGACGGGGACGCCGACCGGTTCGGCGTCCTCGACGCCGACGGGAGCTACGTCGACCCGAACCTCTGCCTCATGCTCCTCGCCGATCTGCTGCTCTCCCGCCGCGAGAGGGGCGACGCGCGCGGCGTCGCGCGCTCGGTCGCGACGACGCACGGGCTCGACGCCGTCGCGAAAGCGCATGGCGCCCCGGTCTTCGTGACGCCCGTCGGTTTCAAGTACATCGGCGAGCTGCTTCTGAAGGACGCGATTGCGATCGGAGGCGAGGAGTCCGCCGGCTTCACGATGGCGGGCCACGTGCCCGAGAAGGACGGCCTCCTCGCGGGGCTTCTCCTCGCCGAGCGCGTGGCCGCGACCGGCGAGACGCTCTCGGCCCTGCTCTCGCAGCTCTTCCGGCGCGTCGGGCCGTATCACCCCCGGCGCGCGGACACCCGCCTCGATCCCGCCCTCGCCGCCGCGCTGAAGAAGCGGCTCGCCGAGAACCCGGACACGTTCGCAGGGCTGAAGGTGCAATCGATCGACCGGACCGACGGGCAGAAGCTCTTGCTGGGCGACGGCCGCTGGATCCTCTTCCGCCCGTCGGGCACGGAGCCGGTCGTGAGGATCTATGCGGAGTCGGCGGACAAAGGCGAGACGGATCGGTTGTTGGAGGCGGCAGAAGAATATGTTCTTAGAGGCTAAGAGAGATACGCGTCGGATGTCCGGCGTCAAGGGCGCGCGCCGCGCGCCGCGTAGCGGTCAAAGACCCTTGACACCGGCCATTCGACGCAAAGATTTTTCATCTATCGGCGGCTGCATCAGCAGCCGCCGCATATAAGCAAGGAATTCCCGTTCTCTTCGAGCCCGACGAACAACGAGGAGTCCGCATGTACAGCATCGAATCCATCCACGCCCGTGAAATCCTCGACTCCCGCGGAAACCCGACCGTCGAGGTCGAGTGCCTGCTCGAAAGCGGCGCGTCGGGGCGCGCGGGCGTGCCGTCCGGCGCGTCCACCGGCTCGCGCGAGGCCCTGGAGCTGCGCGACGGCGACAAGAAGCGCTTCTCGGGAAAGGGCGTCCTCAAAGCCGTCAAGAACGTGAACGAGACGATCGCGCCCGAGGTCCTCGGCATGGACGCGCGCCAGCAGGCCGAGGTCGACCGCCTGATGATCGATCTCGACGGCACCGAGGCGAAGACGAATCTCGGCGCGAACGCGATCCTCGGCGTTTCGATGGCGGTCTGCCGCGCCGCGGCGGACGCGTGCGCGCTTCCTCTCTTCCGCTACCTGGGGGGCACCGGCGCCGTGACGCTGCCCGTTCCGATGATGAACGTCGTGAACGGCGGGGCCCACGCGGACAACCCGCTCGACATCCAGGAATTCATGCTCGTCCCGGCGGGATTCAGGTCCTTCCGCGAGGCCCTCCGCGCCGGAGCCGAGATCTTCCACACGCTGAAGGGAACCCTGAAGAGCAAGAACCTCGCGACGGGCGTCGGAGACGAGGGCGGATTCGCCCCGAACATCGAGTCCACGCGCGCGACGCTCGACCTGCTCACGGACGCGATCGCGAAGGCCGGCTACAAGGCCGGCGAGAACGTCTTTCTCGCGCTCGACTGCGCCGCGAGCGAGTTCTTCGACAAGGGCCAGTACGCCCTCGAGGGAAAAAATATCTCTCCGGCCGAAATCGTCTCCTTCTACGAGGGGCTCGTGGCGGATTACGCGATCGTCTCGATCGAAGACGGCTGCGCCGAGGGCGACAAGGCGGGCTGGAAGCTCCTGACGCAGAAGCTCGGCGGGCAGATCCACCTCATCGGCGACGACAACTTCGTGACGAACCCGAAGATCCTGAAGCAGGGAATCGCCGACGGCATCGCGAACGGACTTCTCGTGAAGCTGAACCAGATCGGCTCGATCACCGAGACGCTCGAAGCGGTGCGGATCGCCCAGACCGCGCGATACGTCACGGTCATTTCCCACCGCTCGGGCGAGACGGAGGACACGACGATCGCGGACCTCGCGGTCGCCGTGAACGCGGGCTTCATCAAGACGGGCTCTCTCTGCCGTTCCGAGCGCGTCGCGAAGTACAACCGCCTCCTGCGCATCGAGGAGGACCTCGCCGAGACCGGCCTTTATCCGGGTCTCGCGGCGAAGAAAGCCTGACGCGCGCGCGCGTTTCGCGCGAAAATGCCCCGTGCGGTTCGAGCGAATCGTCGGCGGTGAGGGTCCGCCCCGGATCGTGGGCGTGAAGCGGCTGCGCGCTTCGCCGCGGAGAGAGGCGCCCCGCCCGCTACCCGAGCTCGCGCCCGAAACGCCGGCGCCCGCATCCGGCGCGCGTCCGGACGCGCCGCACGTGAGGCCGGCGTCCTACGTCGCGGTCTCGCTCCTCTTTTCGGTGCTCGTCTTCGGGTTCTTCCTCGTGAACGAGCACGGACTCCTCCAGGTGCGGCGTCAGCGCCTCCAGCTCGCGAAGATGCAGGCCGAGGTCGCGCAGCTCGACGAGGACAACCGGAAGCTCGAAGCCGAGGTCCTGGCCCTCAAGACGGACCCGAAGGCCGTCGAGAAGACCGCCCGCGAGACGCTCAACCTCGTGAAACCCGGAGAGGTCGTCCTCATCCTGCCCGAAGGCTGGCAGGCGCGCGTCAAGCCTCCGGAAACCCCGGAACCGGCGCCGGCGGCGCCGAAGAGCCCGTGAGCGCTCGCGCTCAATACCTCGAGGGCCAGCCGACGAGGAATTCTGACGCCGCGTCCCGGAAATCTCCGATGCTCCTCGAGCGGTATCCCATGCCCGGCCACGGGTCCATGTACCCGATGTAATCCAGCTCCTCATCGACCGCATAGACCACGTTCGCGTGTCCCACACCGCTGGAACTGAACATCAGGTAGAGGTGTCCCCGCTCCACGAGCTTTTGGTAGAGGAAGTCCAGGCTCAGTCCGGGGCCTGATTTCGGAAACGCCTTCACGTCCATCCTGGCCATGGTGATGAGCCTGGGAAGGCCTTTCTTGAGCAGCGCTCCGCTGTCGTCCGTGTCGCCTTGAAAGAGGCCCACGAGCTCGTCGCGGGTTCTCACCTTGCGGTTCGGAGTCACGCGGAGCCAGGATTCCATGGCGGCCGCCCAGCAGATCCACTCGTCGGTGGACGGCTGGAAAACGAGTGGCGGGAGTCCCCGGACAAACCAATCGGCCATGCTGACCTCCTCTCCCGACCGCCCTTCGGGGCGGCCCCCTCTCACGGAATCGTCACGCTCTTGGGCCCTGCCGACGAGGCCGTCATGTCCGGGCCGAAGTAGTACAGCATCACGCGCGCGGGTCCGGGCGGCACTCCCTTCACCTGAATCGAGAAGCCGCCGCCTCCCGCGGTCACGGCGGTGCCCCCGTAGGAGACACCGTCGGAGCCGACCACCGCGACGTCCACGACCTGCCCCGAGTTGAACGGCCCGTCGAGGCGGCCGGTCACGTGCGTGATGGGAATCCCGCCTTCCTGCCCTCGCTTGATCTCCCGGAAGACGAGCTTCGAGCCGTAGCTCGGCGTGACGTTCACCGTCACCCCGCCGAACGGAAGGATCGAATCGGGAGTCCTCCGGAAGGCGTGGAGGTTGAACCGGTAATCGCACTTGCGGCGCGCCTTCGGGCCGGGCGGGATCTTCGTCTCGTCCACGTAGAGGCGCCCCTTCAGCTTTCGCTCTTCCTTGGGGCCGAGCTTCACGTACCGCGTCTCCACCTCGAGGTCCATCCCGTCGGCGAGGCCGGAAGGGATCAGCTCCGCTTCGACCGGGTGGTCGTAGCCGTTGGTGAGCTTGAAGTCGAACGCGACCGGTGTGTACGGGCTCCCCGCGGTCGGGAAGAAGTTCGTGATGTTCTCCTGCGCGCTGTTGTTCGTCGGGTCGAGATCCCCGAGCGCGGAGTCGTGCGTGAAGATGTCGGCCCGGATGCAGGTATGTCCGCTCTTCGTGGGCTTCCATTCGAACGAGAAGTCGCGGAACTCTCCCGCCGGGATGTCCTGCGGCGCCGAGTTCGGGAACGGCTGGAACGTGCCGTGGTCTCCCATCCCGATCGGCTCGTTGTGAAAAGCCCGCACGACGACGCCCTTCCCCAGGATCGTGCCGCGGTTGTGCACGCGCACCTTGACCTTGTTCGCGACGTTGCCGCCCGGGTCCCAGTGAACCTGATCGCCGCTCCCGAGCGGCGGGTCCGAGGTCGGGTAATCTTCGCTGCCGTTGTCAGGCCAGTCGATCCAGATGTCGGGCGTCGCGTAGACATCCGGCGCGTGCCACGGCCGGATCTCGAGGTCGAGGAAGTCCCCCGGCCCGCGCGTGACCGCGACCTTCAGAGCTTCCGGCTTCCCGGCGGGGCCCGGGACCTTGCCCACGACGGCGACCTTGATCCCGTCGTACGCCGGGTAGGCGTTCTTGAGCTCGAGCGAGTCCGGGTCCTTCATCCCGCGCGCCTGAACGCCTGTCCCGGCCGGCGGAGCGCCCGAGCCGTCGGGATTGAGGACGGTCACGGCCGGCCGATAGAAGAACGGCGCGTTCGGGTCGACCGTGTCGGTCACGAGAAGGCCGCCCGCTTCGCCGCCGGCGTTCGCCGGCGACCAGCCGAAGACGTCGTCCGGCAGGAGCTGCGAGAACGTCGCCCCCGGTTGCCGGTTCTCGAGGTGCACCCAGTGCGCGGACGAGAGCTTGATGCGCACGAGGTGCGCGGCGGGCTCGGACGCGCTGCCGAAGCCCGGGTAGTCCGAGAACTTCCTCTCCAGCGGGATGAGCGTGAACGTGTGCGTCTCCGTGGCCCCCATGGGAGGCGCCACGACTTCGGAGAAGTTCGTGATCCAGCCGATGTTGTGCTTGTGCCACGACTCCGGGTGGTCCGCGATCCAGCTCGACGCCATGATGCTCCAGGCATGGAGCTCGTCGAACGTCGCGTTGTAGTGCGTGTCGTAGTCCGGCTGCCAGTAGAGATCCCAGAAGCCGAGGTTGTGGCCGAGCTCGTGCGCCCAGGTCTGCCACGGCTCGGCGCCCTCGCCGAGCATGAGCCGCGCCTGGAGCTGCTTCTGGTAGACGAACCCGCCCGTGCCCGGAACGCTCAGGTCGAAGTAGCCGCCGCTCGCGCCGGCGCGCCGACCGGGAATACCGGTCGTCTGCTCGATGAAGAGGACGAGGTAGGAGTCGAAGCCCGACATCTCGTTCGCGACGATGTTGTCGAGATCGCCCTTATGGGCGGCGTCGACCGGGATCCCGCTGTCGGCGGCGCGCTGCTTGAGGTAGAGCGAGAGACCCTCCGCGATCGTCTTCGACCAGTCGCCGCGCACCGTGGAGGTGCCTGCCGCGTCGATGACACCGTCCACGCGTAAGGGCCCGTCGAGGCCCAGCTTCGCGGGACCCCCGCCTGGCACGATCCGGATCGACGCGTTCGGCCCCGAATCGCCGGCTTTCACGCGAAGCGCGACCCGGTTGGGCCCGGCGCTCCCGGTCTCGACCCAGTTGAACTCCGAGTTGAGCTTCGGGAGGAGAAGCGGCGCGAGCGACGCCGCGTCGGGCAGCGAGCCCGCGGCGAGCCCGACGTCGTACGTCCTCGTCCTGAAGTTCTTGTCGCGCACTTCGATGATGACGTGCTCCGTGCCGTCGAGCGCGATCGGGCCCGTCACCGCCTTGCCGGTCAGAGAAGCTTGCGCCCCGTTCCCGGGCGGCTCGTCCGGGCCGTTGAAGCCCGGAAACGTGCCGGTGACGCTCTTGACCCTGACGAGCGAACCTTCGGCCGTCTCCAGCGTGTCGAGCGTCATCGCGAGCTCGTTGCCGGCCGTCGCGGTGCACGCCACCCAGGGGCTCGGGACTCCCGGCGCCGCGTTGAACGCGTTCTGGCAGAGCGGCGCGAGCGCGGCCGCGTTCGCGAACGTGCCGGAGGCCGCGAAGTCGAAGCTGACGTCGCGGCCGTGGCCGTCCTTCACCTGGAACGTCACCTTCGTGCCCGCCGCGAGCGTGAGCGGAAACGCGGTCGCGAGTCCCTGAGACGTCAGCGACGCATTCACGAACGGGCGGTTGAAATAGTCGTCGAAGGCGCCGCTCAGCTTCAGCACCTTGTCGTACATCTTCATCGTGATGCTGACGTTGCCGAACGACGCTTCCTGCCAGAAGCTGTTCGTGTTGCTCTCGTAGTTCGCCTTCTTCGTATCCCGGTACGTCGTCGCGGCGGCCTGGGTCCCGGTGAACCGGTGATCGTTCGTGTCCACGATGACCGAGAAGACGTTCAGCGGCGGATCGTCCGCCTCGCCGCCTCCCCCGCCGCCGGGCGCGCCGGGCGGCTTTTGTTCTCCCCCGACCTTCGGGCACTTCGTCACGTTGAGCTTGTCGAACTTGTTCTGGTTCTGCGTGGAACCGTAGAACCGGACGGCATTCGGACCGAGCGGCGGCAGCGTCGTTGGCGTGCAGGCCACGAGCAGGGACACGATCAGCGGCGGTACCCAACGAATCGGCCTCATCTTTCCTCCTCGGCGCATCGAACGTCCGCAAGAGATTGGGGGCCCGCGCGCCGTCACGAAGAGATGTCGCGCGGGGGAAGACTACCCCACTTCAGGACCCGAAGGTCAGGGCCTCACGCTCCGAACCGCCTGATCCTCGGGAAAACGCGATCGAAGGAACATCGCCTCCGGGACTCCGTATGCTCCGGAGGTCATGAGCCCCGACGGCCCCGCCCCTTCCGTCTCCGACCTCTCGCCGCAGGACGTCGTCCTCCGGTTCCTCGAGAGCACCGGACGCCCGTCCGAGGCCCGCCTCTACCTGGACCTGTTTCGCGCTCGACCGCGGGAGCAATTCGCGGCGCTCGCGATCGATGCGAACGTCATGGCCGGTGCGGCCGACGCGGTCGTCCAGGACCTCCGGTTCCTCGCCGCCCTCGACCTCTTCCCGACCGTCGTCCTCGGGATCTTCCAGCCCGCCGACGCGGCGGCGCACGCCCGCGTCCTGGCCCGCCACCTCGAGGCGGAGGGCGTAGGCCTCGAAGAGCTGCCGGCGGCAACGCCCGGGCTTGCCGCGCGCCTCGTGGCCAGCGCCGCGGCCGGGCGAGTGCCGGTCGTCGTCTTCGAGCCGTCTCCGGGTGAGCAGCCCGACGACCGGCTCGCGCGGCTCGGCGTCCTGCTCCGCGAGCTCCAGACGAGAAAGCTCCTCTTCCTCCACCGCCCCGGCGGCCTGCGCCAGGG
>DATIFW010000183.1:0-7108 GCA_035455045.1 Thermoanaerobaculia bacterium
CTCCTCGTTCGCCGATCTCAGCTCCTCGTTGGAGCCCTGGAGCTGCTCGATCACCGACTGGAGATAGTCCTTCGTCTCCGCCAGCTCTCTCCGGAGCCGGGCGTGAGCCGGCACCGGCGGCGTTTCTCTGGCGTGCGGAGCGGCTTCCATCGTGCGCGGCTTCGCGCGCGACGCGGGGACCGCGGATCGAGAGTCCCTCGGCCCTCACGCCGCGACCCGTCTTGCGGGCCTTCAGGAGCGCCGAGCGGAGGTCGGCCAGCAGGCCTTCCCGCACCATCTTCAGCACGTTGAGACTGGCCGTGCCGGAAGCCGGCTCGCGGCACGCTGATTGCCTTCCGATCGCCGGAGGGTCTTCGGTGGCCGGAAACGAAGGAGATATGACAACCAGATCGAGATCCTGGTTGCTGACGCTTCTCCTCCTGCCTCTCGCCCTCGCGGCGATCTCGGACACCGAAGAGAAGCGGCCGCCCTCAGGAGCCGACCTGGAAGAGCGCGTCCGGTCCGCGCTCCTTCGGCTGCCCGACTATGGGGTCTTCGACCAGCTCTCGTTCCGGGTCGACGGCGACCTCGTGACGCTCGACGGGGCGGTGCATCGGGCGATCGTGAAGACCGAGGCGGAGGAGGCCCTGACGCGCACGCCTGGCGTGGGGAGGGTCCTCGACCGCGCTCGCCTTTTGCCGGTTTCGACCGAGGATGACCGCGTCCGCCGCGAGGTCTTCTGGAGGATCTACACGGACGACTTCCTCGCGAAGCACGGCACTCCGGCCGCGGGGAACCGGATCGGCAGCCACCCCGTCCGCATCATCGTGGAGAACCGGAACGTCTCGCTGTGCGGGGCCGTGAACAGCGACGCGGACCGGGCTCGGGCGGGCGCGGAGGCGGGTCGCGTGGCCGGCGTCCGCTCGGTCGTCAACGAGATCCGGGTCGCCGGGGACTGACCCGGGTCGCCGGCAACGCTCTCACGGGAGAGGGCCCCCGCCGGCAAGATCTTGACGGACGGCGACAGATGTGAGAGGTTACCTACCGCTCGGTAGTACTCTCTAGTCACGAATGACCGCCCCGCCCCGCCCCGCCCTCCGCTCCCGCCGCGCGCGGAAGCTCCCGGCACGCGAGCGGCTCCTCGCCACCGCTTCGGAGCTCTTCACCCGGCGCGGCTACGCGGCCACGTCCGTCCGCGAGATCGTCGCCGGAGCGGGGGTCACCAAGCCGATCCTCTACCACCACTTCGGCAGCAAGGAGGGGATCTTCCTGGAGCTGATCGGGCGCCTCGAGCGCGAGATGGAGGAGCGGCTCGAAGCCGTCCGGCGCGAGCCCGGCACTCCCCTCGAGAGGATCCGGGCGATCTGCCACAACCTCTACTCCATCGTGGACGGCCGCGAGCCGGAGGTTCGACTCCTCTACGCGATCTATTACGGGCCCGCCCAGGGGACGCCCGAAGTGGACATCGAGGCGCTTCCCCACCGGGTCGAGGCGGCTCTGGCCGAAGCCGTGCGCGAGGGGATGGCGTCGGGCGAGATCCGCCGGGGCGACGTCCGCTTCACGACCCTCGCCCTCCAGGGCTCGCTCATCACCGCGATCGAGTGCCACATCGCCGAACGGCAGCCGTCCCTCGGCCCCGAGGGGCTCGACCGCCTTCTCGACGTCATCCTGCGCGGCGTGGCAGCACCCGCCCGCACCCCGCGTCCGCGCCTCACGAAGGGACCCGCACGATGAAGACACTCCGCCTCGTCCTCGCCCCGCTCACCGTCGCCGTTTTCGCCGGGTGTTCGGGCAAAGGAAGCGGCAGTGCCGCGACCGCACCTCCGAAGATGGCCGTCGAGGCGGCGGCCGTCTCCGTCGGAACGCTCCGGCAGACGATCGCCGTCGTCGGCACCCTCGAGCCGAAGTGGCAGGCCGAGGTGAAGGCCGAGTACAGCGGCGTCGTGGCCGAGGTCGTCGTCCCGGAGTGGACGAGAGTGCGGAAGGGCGACATCCTGCTCCGCTTCGACGCGCGCGAGGCCGAGGCGGTGGCGGCCTCCGCGCGCGCGTCGTCCCTCCAGGCCGACGTGGCCGCCGCGCGGGCCACTCGCGAGCGCGAGCGGACCGAGAAGCTGAAGGAAGCGGGCCTCGCCACGCAGCAGCAGGTCGACGAGGCCCGTACCGCTGCAGACGCGGCGCAGGCGACCGCCGGAGCCGCGCGCGCCCAGAAGGACGTGGCCGAGACGCGGCTCGCCAAGACGGTCCTGCGCGCGCCGCTGGACGGGGTCGTGGCGTCCCGCTCGGTCAACCCCGGCGACTTCGTCCAGAACATGGGCTCGGACAACACGATGTTCCGAATCGTCGACAACCGGCTCCTCGACCTCGCCGTGGCCGTTCCCTCTTCGAAGCTCTCCGAGGTCCGGGTCGGACAGTCGCTCACCTTCGGGACGGACGCCGTGCCCGGCCGCACGTTCGAGGGGCGCGTGCGGTTCGTGAATCCCGCCGCCGACGCCGCGAGCCGCACGGTGAAGGTCTTCGTCGAGGTCCCGAACGCCGATGGAGCGCTCCGCTCCGGACTCTTCGTCAAGGGAGAGATCGTGACCGGGGAGCGGGCGAACGTCCTGACCGCGCCGCGAGCGGCGATCCTCTCGTGGGACCTCGCGCAAAGGCAGGCCGTCCTCTACGCGCTCGAGGGCGAGACCGCACGAAAGCGGACGGTGACGACCGGCGCGACCTCCGGGGACCAGGTCGAGATCGTCTCCGGCCTCGCGAAGGGCGACCGCGTCGTGACGCGCGGCGGCTTCAACCTGCGTGACGGCGATCCGGTGGAGGTCGTGAAGTCCGAAGCCTCCCCCGCCTCCGAGCCCAAGAGGTCCTGATGTTCCTTTCGAACCTCTCCATCAAGCGGCCCGTCTTCGCGACCGTCCTGATGCTCGCCCTCCTGACGCTGGGGCTCTTCTCCTACCGGCGCCTCGCGGTCGACATGTTCCCCGACGTCGAGTTCCCGGTCGTCTCGATCACGACGGAGCTTCCCGGAGCCTCCCCCGAGAGCGTCGAGCGCGAAGTGACGCGGCGCATCGAAGAGGCGGTGAACCCGATCCCGGGCGTCAAGCACGTCAGCTCCGTCTCGCGCGAGGGTCTCTCCTCGGTGATCGTGGAGTTCGAGCTGAACGTGAAGGTGAACGACGCCTCGCAGGACGCGCGGGCGCGCCTGTCCGCCATCCGCCGCGAGCTCCCCGAGGCGATGAAGGACCCCGTCATCCAGAAGATGGACATCGGCGGGATGCCGATCGTCTCCCTCGCCGTCCGTTCCACGACCCTGGGGCCGCGGGAGCTCTCGACGCTCGTCGAGCGGCGGGTCAAGAGGCGCCTCGAGAACGTGCCGGGCGTCGGCAAGGTGAAGCTCGTCGGCGTGAGCAAGCGCGAGGTCAACGTCCTCCTCGACCCGGCCCGGCTCGAAGCCCTCGGGATGGGCGTCGACGAAGTGATCGCGGGCCTCTCCTCCGAGAACGTCAACACGCCGCTCGGCCGGATCAACCGCGCCGGCACCGAGGTGCCGCTCCGCATCTCCGGCAAGGCCGAGGACGTCGCGGACTTCCAGGGGATGGTCATCGCGAGCAAGGGCGGGCACGCCGTGACGCTCGGCGAGGTGGCCGAGATCGTGGACGGAATCGAGGAGCCGCGCTCGCTCGCGCTCGTGAACGGAGTCCCGTCGGTCGCCCTCAACATCCTCAAGCAGAGCAAGACGAACACGGTGGGCGTCGTCGACGCCGTGAAGAAGGAGATCGGGAAGCTCTCGACCGAGCTCCCCGCGGGCACCGAGATCGCGCTCGTGCGCGACGCCTCGCTCATGATCCGCGAGTCGGTCGAGGACGTGAGGACCACGCTGATCATCGGCGGCTTCCTCACCGTGCTGATCGTCTTCTGCTTCCTGAACTCCTGGCGGTCCACGGTCATCACGGGACTCACGCTCCCGATCTCGGTCATCTCCTCGTTCATCGCCATGTACTTCCTCGGGATGACGCTGAACGTCATGACGCTGATGGCGCTCTCGCTCGCGATCGGGCTGCTGATCGACGACGCGATCGTCGTCCGCGAGAACATCGTGAGGCACCTCGAGCGCGGCGCGGACCACTTCACCGCGGCGCGCGAGGGCACCGCCGAGATCGGCCTCGCCGTCCTCTCCACCTCGCTCTCCATCGTGGCCGTCTTCGTGCCCGTGGCCTTCATGAAAGGGATCATCGGGCGCTTCTTCTTCCAGTTCGGGATCACGGTCACGTGGGCCGTCCTGATCTCGCTGTTCGTCTCCTTCACGCTCGACCCGATGCTCTCCTCCCGCTGGATCGACCCCGACATCGAGCGCAAGACGAACCGCCACGCGATCGCGCGGGTGCTCGACCGGTTCAACGCCTGGTTCGACCGGATGGCCGACCGCTACAAGGCCGTCATCGGCTGGGCGCTCGACCACCGCCGGACCGTCCTCGTCTCCGCCGCCGGGGCGTTCGCCCTCGGGCTCTTCCTGTTCGGGCTGCTGCAGGCCGAGTTCATGCCTCCCTTCGACAAAGGGGAATTCCTCGTCCGCTTCAGGACGGCGCCCGACGCGTCGCTCGCCGAGACGCGCGGCCGCCTCGAGGAGGCGCTGAAACAGATCCGCGCGCTCCCCGAGGTGGCCCACACGTACGCCACGATCGGCGCCGCCGAGAACGAGACGGTCCGCGACGCGGCGATCTTCGTGAAGCTGAAGGAGCAGAAGGAGCGCAAGCGGAAGCAGAACGCGGTGATGCCCGACGTGCGCCAACGGCTCGGCGGGATCGCCGGGATCATCCCCTCGGTCGAGGAGGATCCGGACAGCATGCAGAAGCCGATGCAGGTCCTGATCAAGGGAGAGGAGATCCCGCGCCTGAAGGAGTACGCGGCCGAGCTGAAGGCGAAGCTGCGTAAGATCCCCGGCCTCGTCGACCTCGACGCGACGCTCGAGCAGGACCTCCCGGAATACCGCCTCGAGGTGGACCGCGAGCGGGCGCGGGACGTCGGGGTTTCCACCGACGCGATCGTCCGCACGGTCTCGGCGCTCGTCGGCGGACAGATCGTCTCCACCTGGGACGACGAGGCGGGCGAATCGGTCAACGTCCGCGTCCGGCTCCCGGAAGCGCAGCGGGGCGACGTCGGTCAGGTCGGCGACCTCAGGCTCGCGGTCTCCTCGCGCGGGAGAGGGCTCGTCCCGATCGGCGACCTCGTGAAGACGCAGCGGGCCCTCTCCCCTTCCGAGATCACGCGCCGCGACCTGTCGCGCCAGGTCGTCGTCTCCTCGAACCTCGACCAGCTGCCGCTCGGAACCGCCGGAGAGAGGTCGATGGAGGCGGCCGGCACGCTGAAGATGGCCCCCGGCTACCGGGCCGTGATGGGGGGAGACACGGAGTGGATGATCGAGTCGTTCGGTTACATGGCCGAGGCGCTCGTCCTGGCCATCGTCTTCGTCTACCTGATCCTCGCGGCGCAGTTCGAGAGCTTCATCGACCCGCTGTCCATCATGCTCTCGCTCCCGCTCTCGATCGTCGGGATGGCGGGAGCGCTCCTCCTGACGGGCGACACCGTGAACATCATGTCGCTCATCGGGCTGATCCTCCTCATGGGTCTCGTCACGAAGAACGCGATCCTCCTCGTCGACCGGGCCAAGACGCTGAGGCGCGGCGGGATGGAGCGCCGCGAGGCGCTCATCTCGGCGGGGCGGACGCGGCTCCGCCCGATCCTGATGACGACGCTCGCGATGATCTTCGGCATGCTTCCGCTCGCGCTCGCGATCGGACAGGGTGCCGAGATGCGCGCTCCGATGGCGCGCGCGGTCGTCGGCGGGCTGATCACCTCCACGATCCTCACCCTCGTCGTCATTCCCGTCGTCTACACGTTCTTCGACGACGTCGCCGGCTTCATCCACCGGCGGTGGGCGAAGGCGAGCGCCGCCGAGACGAACCACCTCGACGTCGACGCGGCCGCGCGCGTGAGCGAGACGGCGCGCCCGCTGAAGGTCCCCGGATCTCTCGTCGTACTCCTGGCCGCCCTCCTCGTGCCGGGCGTCGCGCGCGCCGGGCCGCTGCAGGCCGCCGTTCCGGCC
This sequence comes from Thermoanaerobaculia bacterium, assembly GCA_035455045.1. Taxonomy (GTDB): domain Bacteria; phylum Acidobacteriota; class Thermoanaerobaculia; order UBA5066; family UBA5066; genus Fen-183. The sequence continues at coordinate 6,071 of DATIFW010000183.1, forward strand.
TCGCCCGAGAGCGGCGTCGTCCTGACGCTCGACGAGGCGCTCCACCTCGCCGCCTCACGGGGACGCGACGTGGCGAAGGCGCGGGAGTACCAGGCCTGGGTCCACGGGAAGTATCTCGAGGAGCGCGCCGCCGCGCTTCCGGACGTGTCGCTCGTCGCCTCCTACAACCGGCAGTGGGACGAGAGCCTCAAGGCGTTCTTCGGCGACTTCATCCCTCCGGCTCAGAACAACCGCTACGCCGAGGTGCAGCTCTCGCAGACGCTCTTCGCGTGGGGCAAGGTCGGGGCGGCGCTGCGCGCGGCGAAAGCCGGCATCGCGAGCGCCGACGACCGCCTGGACTCCGCGCGTCAGACCTCGCTGAGGGACGCGACCGCGGCCTTTACGGACGTCCTGCTCGCGAAGGAGCTGAAGGTCATCGCAGAGGAGACGCTCACTCAGCGCGAGCGGCACCTGGAGGAGGCGCGCCACCGCCAGGCGCTGGGCACGGCGACCGACTACGACGTCCTCGCCGCGGACGTCGCCGTGCAGAACGCCCGTCCCGAGGCGATTCGGGCCGCAAACCTCGTGGCGCTGGCCCTCGAGAAGCTCCGTGTCCTGCTCGCGCTCGCGCGCCCGATCGCGGACGTGAAGGGGACGCTCGACGTGGACCTCGTCGCGGCCCCGCGATACGAGGACGCGCTCGAGAAGGCCCTCGCCGCGCGCCCCGATCTCAAGGAGCTCGCTCACCAGATCACCGTCGCGCAGGAGCTCGTGAAGATCGCGAAAACCGGCGACAAGCCGACGCTCGACTTCCGGGGCGCCGCCGGCTGGAAGGGAATCAGCGCAGGCGACGTGTCCGCCGACGGCAAGACCTGGAACGCCGGCCTCTACCTTTCCTTCCCCTTCTTCGACGGACTCGCGACGAAGGGGCGCGTCCTCGAGTCGCAGAGCAACCTCGCCACGCTCGAGATCGACGTCGCGAAGGCGCGGGACGGCGTGGCGCTCGACGTCAGGACCATCGTCGACACGGTCCACGAGTCGGCCGAGATCGTGCGGGCG
>DATIFW010000184.1:0-5856 GCA_035455045.1 Thermoanaerobaculia bacterium
CGCGCGGCGGCCCATTCCTCCGCCCGCGTGCACGCGTCCGAACCCGTGACTCGCGGGCCGAACGCGCACAGCGCTCGCGTGTCGGCCTCGAGCGTCTCGCCCGCGCGGTCGAGGCGGGAATCCGCCGCGGGCCGCTCGCGAGGGGCGCAGGCCAGGGCCGCGGCGAGGGCGACGGCCCCGAACGCGAGGCGGACGCGGCGATTCATCGCGAGAGGTTCTGGAGCGCGTCGGTCGGCGCGTAGGAATCCGTGAGAACCGGGACATCTCCGATCTTCAGCTCGCCCTCGTAGAGGGTGGCCGCCCAGGCCGTGACGGGCGGGCGGGCGAGCTTCTCGGCCAGGACGGCGGCGCGGTCGGCGATCGTGGCCTTGTCGAGGCGGTCGGCGGATCGCGTCGCGATCAGGATGGCGTTCGCGCCGAAAGTCTCCCGCCCCGAGGAGAGCTCGGACGAGAAGATGTACGTGCGCGGGAAGACGAGGCGCACGGTCTTGACCGCCGCCCAGAAGAGGGCGTTCCGCCGGCCCGTGAGGTTGCCGCCGAAGTTCATCGCGATGACGCCGTCCGGCGGGAGCTTTCGACGACAGAGCTCGAAGAACTCCTTCGTGACGAGATGGAAAGGCAGGCTGTCCGCGAAATAGGCGTCCACGAACACGACGTCGGTGGACGGGACCTGTCGGTCGAGCTCGCGCCTGCCGTCACCCACGAGAACCCGGCCGTTCGCGGGCGTCGTGAATCGAAAGAAGCGGCGTGCCGTCTCGACGACTTCCGGATCGATCTCGATCGAGGTGACGGCGATCTCCGGCGCGCGCTCGGAAAGGAGCGTCGGGACCATGCCCGCCCCGAGGCCGATCATGACCGCGGTCTGGACGGGGCGGACCGGAAAGACCAGTGCGAGCGCCATGCCGTCCGTATAGCTCTTCGGCAGCACGAGGCCGGGCCGCACGGCGATGTAGCCCTGCGTGCGATTGTCGAAGTAGAGCGAGCGCCGGAGGCCCCCGTCGACGACGCGGAGATGGTGATAGGCCGTCTCCTTCTCGTAAATCACCTTCCCGGCCGGCTCGGGTGAGGCCCCGCCGGCCGATACGGCCAGGTACGAGACTGCGGCCCCGACCACGAGGAGAGAGGCGATCGCGCCCCGAGCGGCCGTGCGCGGCGCGGGAACGAGCAGCGAGGCGATCAGGAGCGTCGCGCCGAGGCCGAAGAGGATCGGCCGGGTCGCGAACGCCGGAATGAGAAAGAAAGCCGTCGCGAACGTTCCCAGGATGGAGCCCGCCGTGGACAGCGCGGACAGGCGGCCCGATGCCGAGCCGACGGTCGCGATCTCCTTCGCCGCGAGGCGCACCGCAAAGGGCGTGACCATGCCCATCAGGACGCTCGGCGGGCCGAACAGAATCACGGCTGCGACGAGCGGGCGAAAGCGTTCGGGAATGGAAACCCGGCCGAGCGCCGAGAGCAGAGCCTGGGGAGATGCGAAGACCGCGAAAAGCACGATTCCGCTGCCCGCGAGGAGAGCGGCCAGCATTCCCGGATCGGGCCGGCGATCGGCCAGCCGTCCGCCGAGGGCGTATCCGAGCGCGAGCGCCGCGAGAAAAGTCGTGATGAGGGCCCCCCAGACGAACAGCGACGTCCCGAAGACCGGAGCGAGGACACGGCTCCCCACGATCTCGAGCCCCATCAGGGCCGCACCCGAGAGGAAAACGGCCGCGTCGAGGCGCCAACGCGCGCGAGGGAGCATGGTCACGCGCGCGCCCCGGCCGCTTGACGCCTCCCCGTCCGCCCGATAGTTTCACGGGTCATGAAGCCACGCTTCCCGATCTCCGCCCTCGCCCTGGCTCTCGCCCTCGCCTCGCCCGCCGCGCTTTCACAGTACACGGCCAGCCCGGCCGCTGCGCCGAAGCCCGCCGAGGCGGCGACGGCGTCCTCCGCCGCGGCGTCGACGGGCGCCCCCTCGACACTGGCTCCTGCTCCCGCGACGGCCGAGGTTCCAAAACCGGCCGTCACCCCGAAAGCGGAGGCCGCCACCAGGTCCGGCGGCGCGACATCGGAGTTGCCCGCCGGCTCTTCGCGCACGACGACGATCGTCATCGGGCTGATCGTGCTCCTGCTCCTGATCGTGCTCGTCATCTTGGGGACGAAGAAGGAAGAGTGACTCCCTTGTCCGCCGCGAGGGACAGCTCGCTGATTCTTTCGCTCAGCTTCTCGACGTCGCGAGCGTCGGAGGCGAACTGCGCGAGCGGTTCGAGCTGCTCTTTCGCCCGCGCGGCCGTGCCGGCGAGACCCGCCCACTGCGCGTCCTTCTCGGTCACGTCCGGATCGACCGCGTAGGCCGCGTACGTCGTCGCGTGGACGAGCGACGCGTGCAACCGCGTCGCCGCGGCCTTGTGCTCGGGCGGCACCTCACGCATGAGCTGATAGGCGAGGTGCTGCGCGGCCATGGCGGATCGATAGAGCGGGTGCTCCGTGACTTCCTTCCGCGGAGAAATCTTCGGCATTGGATGGGATTCTAGAGAAAGAGGGAACGAAGAAGATCTTCTTAGAAAGAGAAGAAAGGATTTTCCCCGTTTCCTAATATCGGGGCTGCATCAGCAGCCCCGAATATCAGAAAGAATTCTCTTCCGGCTGGCTGCATCAGCAGCCCCGAATATAAGAAGAAAAGAAACTCTCTCCCTCTTTTCCCTCTCAGCAAATCCACGCAATTCCGATCGACAGCACGTCCACGTGCGCCGCGGCCGGGACGACGTTCACTTTCTCGAAGCGGCTCGAATCCGGAGGAGCCAGCTTCGCCTCCAGCGCGGCGACCTCGGCCTTCAGCCCTTCGACCTTCGATTCGGCGGTTCCCTCCATCCGGCGTTTCGTCAGGACCGATCCGACTTTTCCCACACGCAGCGTCTTCCGTTTGCCGAGCAGTCCTCCGAGAACGTCGAGCGCGGCCGTGCCGATCGAGGCGTACGTCTCCATCGTTCTGCCTTGCTCGGACGCCTCGGCCGCGGCGAGATCGCGGCGTTTCTTCTCGAGCTTTTCGCGAAGCGCGGCCGGCGCCTCGGCTCCCGCCGCGAGGCGCTTCGCGAAGTCCTCGGCCGACTCGCCGGAGCTCGAGAGCGCTCCCGTCACGGGGTCGCGGAAGAGAGTCGTCGCGAGCTTGTCGGGAAGCCGCGAGCGCACCGCCTTCTCGACGGCCTTCGCCGTCCCCTCGCCGAGCCAGGGGGGCAGATCCGCGTATCGGAGCGGCCGGCCGGGCGCCGCGGCCTTCAGGGAATCGAGGCTCGAGGGCCCGAGGTCGAGGGCTTCGGCCTCCAGGACCTCCGCGGGAGATCCCGCGGTGAGGGGGAAGAGCTTCGCCGCGGTGGTCTCGGGCGCCGACGACGTCCCGGAGCGGAAGCGCACGGCGTACTTCACGAAGAGCGCCGGGGATGCGATGTCGGCGTTCCGCTTCTCGAGCCAGCGCGCCGGCCACGCCGAAGGAAGGGTGGGCGCCGCCGATTCCGCGGGGGCCCTTTTCGGAGGCGCGGCCGGAGCCGCGGCTCCCCCTCTCAACTTCGCGAGGTCGGCCTTCGTCATCGGCCCGCGGAGATAGCTCATCGCCCAGCGCGTCTCGACGAGCGCGGGCTCCTTGCGGTGCACGTCGTTCAGGAGAAAGACGCGCTTTCGCGTCCTGGTGAGGAGCGCCGAGGCGTCCTTGCCGCCCGCTTCCACGAGGCCCTCGGAGAGGCGCAGCTTGTCTCGCTCGGTCTGAAGCGTGCCCACCCACCAGCAGCCGCAGTTCGCGAGGCCCCGGTAGTCGAGGTCGACGGGATTCTGCGAGGCGACGACGACTCCGACGCCGAACGCGCGCGCCTGCTTGAGAAGCGTGAGGAGAGGCTTTTTCGTGGGGGGCTCGGCCGAGGGCGGGAAGAACCCGAAGATCTCGTCCACGTAGACGAGCGCCCGGAGCGCCGGGCTGCCCGGCAAAGAGCGCATCCAGGCTTTCACGCGCGCGAGGAGCGTCGCCACGACGAAGATTCGCTCGGCGTCGCCGAGGTGCGCGATCGAGACGATCGAAAGGCGGGCCTTCGCTCCGGCCGCGGTCGGCGCCAGCATCCGCGCGACGTCGAGCGCCTCCCCCTCGCGGAATGCCGCCGTCGCCGGCGACGCGAGAAGGGAGTTGACCGCGAGGACGAGCTCCTGCCGCTCCTTCGCGGGATAGAACGTCTCGAGGGGCAGCGCGCCCACTTTCGCGAACGGGGGGGACGCCGCGAACTCGAGGAGCGACTCGAAGGTCGCGGTCTCGCCCTTCTCCCAGAGCGCCGTGACGCAGAGGGAGAGATAGATGAAGTCGCGCGACCTCACGGGGTCCGCGTCGCGGCCCGCGAGGCTCAAGAGCCCCCCGACGAAGGCAGTGACGACGTCCCGCCGGTCCTCGTCGTCGGCCTCCTGCGGCGGAGGCGTGCAGGAGCCGAAGAGGTCCACGGGCGTTCCCGACGAGGACCCGGGGGTGTAGATCACGGCGTCCCGGCTGTCCACGAGCGCCTGGACATCCGTCGGGCCGAGCCCCCAGCCCGCGAGGCCGTCAAACCACTTCTTCGCTTCGGACTCGGGCGTTCCGGCGGAGGGGTCGACGAAGGGCGCGAACTCCGCGGCCGAGAGCCGGGGGAAGTCGAGCAGCAGATTGCCGAGATCGCCTTTCGGGTCGATCGCGAGAACGGGAATGCCGCGGGTGAGCAGCTCCTCGATCAGGACGATGCCGAGAGCGGTCTTGCCGCTTCCCGTCATGCCCACGATGAGGCCGTGCGTCGTCAGGTCCGCAGGGTCGAGGAGAAAGGGCTCCGCGCCGGTTCTTCCCGAAGCCGGATCGACGGCGCGGCCGAGGAAGAGGCCTGTCTTCGCTGGAGGCATGAAAAGGATCTTAGCCCGCCATAATCCCGCTATGGACACCGAGACGGGCGCTCGACCCTCTTCCTCAGGCCTCCAGCCCGCGATCCGCGTGTCGATGCTCCCGCGCGACACGAACGGCCAGGGCACGATCTTCGGCGGAGTGCTCCTCGCCTACATCGACCAGGCCGGAGCGATCGCGACGCGGCCGCATTGCGACCGCGTCGTCACGGTGAAGATGAACGAAGTCGTCTTCCATGCCCCGGTCTTCGTGGGCGACGTCGTGAGCTTCTACACGACCCTCACCCGCATCGGCCGAACCTCGATCACCATCCAGGTCCTCGTCACCGCCGAGCGCTGGCGGAAGACGGGCGAGACCGTGAAGGTGACCGAGGCCCAGGTCGTCTACGTGAACGTGGACGAGAAACGCCAGCCGTCCCCGATCACGCGCTTGCCGATTACGCCGTCGTGAGCACGCCCTCCGTCTTGACTTCCCGCTTCTCGAACGGGATGAACTGACGCTCGCGAGCGCCGAGGAAGACCTGGCGCGGCCGGGCGATCTTCTGCTCCTTGTCCTCGATCATCTCGTTCCACTGGGCGAGCCAGCCGGACATCCGAGGAATCGCGAAGAGAACCGGGAACATCTCGACGGGGAACTTCATGGCCTGGTAGATGAGGCCCGAGTAGAAGTCCACGTTCGGGTAGAGCTTGCGTTTCAGGAAGTACTCGTCCTGGAGGGCGATCCGCTCGAGCTCGAGCGCGATGTCGAGGAGCGGGTTGCGGCCCGTGACCTCGAACACTTCATCGGCCATGCGCTTGATGATCTTGGCGCGCGGATCGAAATTCTTGTAGACGCGGTGGCCGAATCCCATCAGGCGCTTCTCGCCCTTGCCTTCCTTGACTTCCCGGATGAAGTCGGGGACCCGGGAGGTCGACCCGATCTCGGCCAGCATCTTCAGGACCTCTTCGTTCGCTCCGCCATGGAGCGGGCCGTAGAGGGCGGCCGCC
>DATIFW010000185.1:0-12688 GCA_035455045.1 Thermoanaerobaculia bacterium
CGGACGCCCGCGCGCGGGTGACCGAGCTGCGCAAGAAGATCGCATCGATCGCGACCCCCGAGGCGCTACGGCTCGATGCGCTCGCCGACTATCTCGTCCCGAAGAGCGTATGGATCGTCGGCGGCGACGGCTGGGCGTACGACATCGGGTACGGCGGCCTCGATCACGTCCTCGCGTCGGGGCGCAAGGTGAACATCCTCGTCCTCGACACGGAGGTCTACTCGAATACCGGCGGCCAGCAGTCCAAGGCGACGCCTCTCGGAGCGGCCGCGAAGTTCGCCGCCAAGGGCAAGGCAACTCCGAAGAAGGACCTCGGCATGCTCGCGATGACGTACGGAAACGTCTACGTCGCGCACGTCGCGTTCGGCGCGAAGGACGCCCAGACGGTGAAGGCCTTCCTCGAGGCCGAGAGCTATCCGGGCACGTCGATCGTGATCGCCTACAGCCCTTGCATCGCGCACGGTTACGACCTCGGGTTCAGCCTCGACCAGCAGAAGCTCGCTTCCGAGTCGGGCTACTGGCCGCTGTACCGGTTCGACCCTCGCCGCATCGCGACGGGCGAGACGCCGCTCCTCATGGACACGGCGCAGATCAAGAGCTCCATCGCGCAGTTCATGCGAAACGAAGCGCGCTTCCGCATGGTCGAGCAGCAGGACGCGCCGCGCTTTGCCATGCTCCTCGCGAAGGCCGAGCGCGAGGTGAAGAACCGCTTCCAGGTCTACGAGAACCTCGCGAAGCTGACGCTCGGCAAGGCGGGCCCGCCGCCGGCGCCCACGAAGAGTCCGGCCGCGTCCAGCCCGGCGCCGGCCGCGAAAGCCTGAGGAGACGACGATGGACCTCACGACCCGCTATCTCGGCCTCACGCTTCCCCACCCGTTCATGCCGGGCGCCTCGCCGATGGTCGACGATCTGGATCTCGTCCGCCGCCTCGAGGACGCCGGCGCCGCCGCGATCGTCATGCACTCGCTGTTCGAGGAGCAGATCACGCGCGACGAGGTCGGAACGATCCGGCAGATGGAGATCGTCTCGGGCTCGTATCCCGAGGCCCTCACGTATTTCCCCGAGCCCGAGGCGTTCCTGCTCGGACCCGAGAAGTACCTCGACCAGATCCAGCGCCTCAAGAAGGCCGTGCGGATCCCGGTGATCGCCTCGCTGAACGGCGCCACGCCCGGCGGCTGGGTCACGTTCGCGACCCGCATCGCCCTGGCGGGGGCCGACGCGATCGAGCTGAACCTCTACGACCTCGGCGCGCACGAGGGCGAGCCGGGATTCTCCCTCGAAAGGCGGTTCCTCGAGATCGTGCGGTCGGTCAAGAGCGCGGTGAGGATCCCCGTCGCTGTGAAGCTGTCGCCGTTCTTCTCCTCGCTCGGCTCCTTCGCGGCCGAGCTCGACGGGATGTCCGTGGACGGGCTCGTCCTCTTCAACCGGTTCTACCAGCCCGACATCGATCCCGACACGCTCGACGTCACGCCCGCGCTCCGGCTCTCGACGCACGACGAGCTGCTTCTCCGCCTGAGGTGGCTCGCGATGCTCTCCGGGCGCGTGAAGGCGTCCCTCGCGGTGACGGGCGGCGTCCACGACGGGCGCGACGCGGTCAAGGCGATCATGGCCGGGGCCCACGCCGTCCAGATGGTCTCGGCGCTCCTCCTGCGCGGCCCGAAGGCGCTCGCCGAGGTGCGCGCGGACGTCACGCGGTTCCTGGAAGAGCACGAGTACGAATCGCTGGCCCAGATGAGGGGGAGCATGAGCCTCCAGTCGTGCCCGGACCCCGCGGCATACGAGCGCGCGAACTACGCGCGCGTCCTCCAGAGCTACAAGCTGACGGAGCCCGCCGCGATCTGATCCCGATCTCTCCGAGCGGACAGGCGGTGAGATACGCTCTCTCCTCGATGACCCGCGCTCTTTCCCGGCCCCTCCTGCTGGCCGTCGTCCTTGCGGGGCCGATCTCGCCCGCTCCCGCGCAGCTCCTGCCCCTCCCGAGCCCGACGCCCGGCGCGGCGGTCGAGCCCGTCGGCGATCCCTACCGCCGCGAGACGCCGTACGGCGCGTTCTTCGGGTACATCCGGGCCGCCCAGAAGGAGAACTGGGCCATCGCGAGCGAGTATCTCCAGTGGCCGAAGGGCGGCAGGATTTCCCGGGAAGAGCTCGCCCGCCAGCTCAAGGCGCTCCTCGACGAGCGCTTCGTCGGAGATCTCGAGAAGCTGAGCCGTTCGCCGGCCGGCGATCCCGGCGACGCCTTCGCGTCCGGCCTCGATCTGGTCGGACACGTCGAGGCGTCCGAGAACTCCTTCGACCTCGTGCTCGTGCGGACGACCCAGACCGAAGGACCCGCGATCTGGCTCGTCAGCTCGCAATCTCTCCGCGAGGTGCCGGCCGCGTTCAAGGGCCTCACGTCGCCCGCGGTCGAAAGCCACATCCCCTCCTTCCTGAAGATCCCGGTGGGAAGAGTCCATCTCTGGCAGCTCCTCGCCTTCCTCCTCCTCATTCCTCTCCTCTACGCCTTGAGCCGCCTGCTCGTGGCCGCGGTCTCCGCGCTTCTCAAGCGGCTCTTCGTGTCGCGCGCGTGGGGAACCGAGCTTCTTCGGAGCGCCGCCGGGTTCCGCGATCCCGTCGCACTTCTCCTGACGGTTCCTCTCCATCGCGCCTGCGTCTCCCGCCTCGCCCTCCCGCTTCTCAGCCGCTACTACTACACACAGCTCGCCTGGCTCGTCGCCATCTTCGGGATCGCATGGCTCTTCTTCCGCCTCATCGACTTCGCGAACGGGCGGGCGACGCTGCGCCTTCTCTCCAAAGGAGTGACCGCGACGTCGTCGCTCACGATCGCGCGGATGCTGCTCAGGGGGGCCGTGGTCGCCGCAGCCGTCCTCGGCGCCCTCGCGAGCTTCGGCGTCAACCTGACCGCCACCCTCGCCGGCCTCGGCATCGGCGGCGTGGCTCTCGCCTTCGCGGCACAGAAGAGCCTCGAGAACCTCTTCGGCGGCTTCGTCGTGCTCGGCGACAAGATCATGCGTGTCGGCGACACCGTCCGGATCGGGACGGCCGTGGGCACCATCGAGGACGTCACGCTCAACGCGACGCGCATGCGCCTCGTCGATCGCTCGGTCGTCACGATTCCGAACGGCACGCTCATCACGGCCCAGATCGAGAACCGGAGCCGGCGCGACAAGTTCCTCGTCAATCCCATGCTCGGGCTGCGCCCCGAGACCACGGCCTCGCAGATGCGGGCAGTTCTCGACGGGATCCGCCAGCGGCTCGCCGCCGATCCGCGCGTCGAGAAGCCGACCCTTCGCGTGCGCTTTCTCCGGCTGGGCGCGTACACGCTCGACGTCGAGGTCTTCGCTTACGTTCTGGTGGCCGACTACGCCGCGTATCTCGAAGTGCAGGAAGAGCTTCTTTTCGTCATCCTGGAGACGATCGACGCGGCGGGGACGGGTCTCGCGATTCCTTCGCAGATGACGTACGTCGCCGGCGAGGCGGTCCGCCCGCGGGATCCGAAAGGAGATCGGGAGCCGGAACGCGAAGAGCGATGAAGACGACCCGAACATTCCGGCTTTCCGGACTCGCCGTCCTTTTCGGGATCTTGCTGGCCGCCGCGCCGTGGAGCCCCATCCGGACGCTCGGCGTCGTGATCTGCGTCTTCTGTGCTCCCGTCTTCGCCTTCAGCGCGGTGCGGCACCTCCTGCGCGGCCTTCTGTGGCGCGTTGGGAGCCGCCTCGCCGTTTCGTACCTTCTCCTCCTCTCGGCGGACGTCTTCGCGGTGTTCTTCTTCTTCGCAGGTCTCTTCGTCGTCGCGGGTCAACTCGGGACGCGCCGCGTCGACGCCGCTCTCGAGAAGAGCCGCGCCGCCCTCGCCGCCCTCGCGCACGACCTCGCACCGCGCCTCGAGACGGCCCGCGACCCGGCCGCGCGGACGCGCGCGTTCACGGAGGCTGCGACTTCTTCGCCGGTGGCATCCGAGATCGGGATGATCTGGCAGCCGAGGAGCGGCCCCGTCGAGAAAGCCGGGACCGCGGCTACTCCGGACCTCGCGCCGCGGCCCTGGATGACGTCGCGCGCGTCCGTCGTCGCGAAATCGGGGGGAAACGTCTTCGCAGCCGCGGTCGAGCCGCGTCCGGCCGGCACGCTCGTTCTCACGTTGCGCCTCCAGTCCGGGCTCCGCCGCGAGCTCGAGAGGGAGACCGGCGACATCATTCGCTTCCACGGCGCGGTCGAAGTGAAGAAGGAGGCCACCCACGAGCCCAGAGGCGGCGTCCACTTCACGCTCGACTCCGGCAAGAAGGGCAAGTTGAGCATCGCGGGAGCGCCGGACTCGGGCGGCGAGGAGGCGGCGCCAGGCGAGACGGCGGCGCCACCCGCGGGCTCGGGCCCGTGGTCCGCGCGCTGGTCCGCGTTCCCGCTGTTCCTGTCCGACCCGGTTCTCGACTGGGAGACCGGTCGGCCCCTCGAGGGCCGGCCCGTCCTCATCCTCGTCAGAACGTCGCTCGAGCGCGAGTCGCGGGCGCTTTTCGGAGATCTCAGGATCGCCGGGTCCGAGCGCCTCCAGATGGGCCGCGTCGTCCTCGCCGTCATGGGCGCGCTCGGATTCGCGACCATCGTCGTCTTCGCGGGCGCCTCGCTTCTCGCCGGCATTCTTGTCTATCGGATCGCGCGTGCGACGCGTCGCCTCTCGACGGGATTCGCCGAGATCGAGAAGGGCAACTTCGCGCATCGCGCGGTTCTCAAGGGGCACGACCAGCTCGCGGCCCTCGTCGCGAGCTTCAACGGAATGGCGGCGCATCTCGGCGCGAGCGTCGCGGAAAGAGCCGAGACGGAAGCCCTCGAGCGCGAACTCTCCGTCGCGCGCGACCTTCAGCGGCGCCTCCTTCCCCCCGCGGACTTCGCGTGCCCGGGTGTCGCGATCGCCGTGGACTTCGCGCCTGCGGCCGCGATCGGAGGCGACTTCTACGACCTTTCGTACTCCGAGCGCGTGCTCACGGTCTCCCTGGCCGACGTGTCGGGCCACGGGCTGCCGACGGGCCTCGTCATGGCCGCAGCGAAGGCGTCCCTCGGCATGCTGGCCCGAACGGGCGCGGGTGGAGTACGCCTCATGGAGCTGCTCCACGAGGAGATCCTCCGGACGACCGAGCCGCGGACCTTCGTCACGCTCGCCCATCTCGTCTTCGATCTCGCGAACGGCACGGTGGCCTTCACGAACGCCGGGCACCCGTATCCGTACCGCGTGGACCGGAACGGGACGGTCGAGGCGCTGGAGAATCCCGCCCGCCCGCTCGGCCTGACCCTTTCCGGCGGGTGGCACACCGTCGCGGCCCCGCTCGTGCCCGGCGACTTCTGGGTCGTCTTTTCCGATGGCCTCGTGGAGGCCACGCGCGTCGGGTCGGACGAGTCCTGGGGGTTCGCGCGCCTCGAGGACATCTTGCGCGCCGGCCGGGCGGAGAGCGCCGCCGCCCTGAAGGACCGGATCCTCCGCGCGCAGCGCGCCTTCACCGACCGCGCCGAAACCGAGGACGACCGGACGCTCCTCGTTCTGAAGATCGAAGGCGTCAGCGCCGGAGAGTGAAGGTGCGCGAGAACCCGTCGGACGTGTCGGTGAGCGTCATCGAGACGGCCCCCTCGCTTCCGAGCGCGTAGGTCTCCACGACCTCGGGCCCCCCAGTGCGGCGCTTCACGTCCGCCGTCGAGAGCGCACGACCCCTGAGAGAGCGCTCGAACGGGAACAGCACTTCGTCCCAGGGCGTGACGTCCCCATCCGGCCGGCCGCCCGTGAGGCGGGTGCATTCGAGAAACCGGAAGTGGCCCACGTTGTGCGCCGCCCGATAGCGGCGCGTGACCGACACGGGCGGCGCGCCGGACGCGGGAAGAGCGGTTCCCTTCGGGAAGATCGCGTCGAATGCGACGTCCGCTCCCGATTCGCTCTCGCGGAAGACGCCGAAGTGCCGCGAAAGCCGGTCTTCGAGCTCCCAGCCGGCCGCGCGGTCGAGGAAGATCGCGAGTCCCATCGCCGTCGCGGCGAAGGGATGCGGTGAGCGGCGGACGCGCTTTTCGCCGAAGCGCTCCCTCAGGACCCGCGTCACGAGAGGGAAGAGGCCGCCGCCGCCGACGACGTAGAGCCCCGCGACCTCGCTCCACGCGACCGCGCTTTCGCCGCCGGAGTCCGCGAGGAGGGGCTCGATGGCTTCCACCGAACGCTGCACGAGCGGAGCGCACGCGGCATAGATCTCGTCGGCAGAGAGGGCGAGCGGCTCTTTGCCGATCAGCGCGAGGTCCACGAGGACGCGGCGCGTGTTCGGAGAGAGGCTCTCCTTGTGGCGCGCGCATTCCTCGAGGAGGACGGCCCGGGCGTCGTCGTCGAGCGCGCCCACCGCGGCCCGGTCCAGCACGAGAGCGAGGATCGCCGCGTCGAAGTCGTCGCCGCCGAGCCGGCGGGCGCCGTTCGTCGCGACCACCTCGTTCAGCCTTCCGGTCATCCTCAGGAGCGAGGCGTCGAACGTGCCTCCCCCGAGATCGTAGACGACGAGGTATTCGCGCTTCGGATCCGCGCGCCGGTAGCGGTGGGCGTACTCGAAGCCCGCGGCCGAAGGTTCGTTGAGGAGCGCCTCCACCGCGAAGCCGCCGGCCTTGAACGCCTCGAGCGTCAGGAATCGCTGGGCCGTCGTCGCGTTCGCCGGCACCGACACGGCCGCGTGAAGCGTCTCGTCGGCCGTCAGCCCCGCGTTCGACCGCTCGACGAGCTCGCGGTGGAGCGCAGAGAAGAAGCCGGAGGCGAGATCGAGGAGCGACAGCCGCCAGGAGCCGATCGCGATGGTCGTTTGGGGGCCGGCGGTGTCGAGCGCGCGCTTGAACGAACGGACGACCGTCCAGCCCGGCTCGTGCCGCACCGCGAACGCCCCCCACCCGTAGCGCCGTTCGCCCGTCCTCTCCCGGAGCGCGACGAGCGAGGGCACGAAGTCGCCGCCGTCGAACGAGACGACGGGGTAGTTCCCGCGGTCCACGAGCGTGACGACCGTGTGCGTCGTGCCGAAGTCGATTCCGAGTCTCACGTCGGTAGTTTAGTTAACATGAACGCATGAAGTTCTCGCTCACGGCGCTCGCGCTCGCAGGCCCCGTGCTCGCGCTCGACACGGCGCTCCTCGCCCAGGCTCCCGCCCGGACCGGGATGACGTCGACGATGGTCGTCTCGGCGACGAAAGTCGAAGAGGATGCCCTCGACGTCCCGGCACCGGTCTCCGTCGTTTCCGGCGAGGAGCTGAGGCGGCACGGAGCCAAGACCATCGCCGAGGCGCTCCAGGACGTCGCGGGCCTCGACACCGGCAACGGCTCCGACAACGGCGGCCGGCTCGCGAACATCGGGGTGTGGGGTCTGAAGGAGTTCGACGCCCTCCTCGTGACCGTGGACGGCGTTCCCGCGGGAGGGCCCTTCAACCCCTCGCTCGCGCAGATTTCGGTCGAGGACGTCGAGCGCATCGAGATCGTGAAGGGCCCGCAGGGAACGCTTTACGGCGTCTCCGCCTTCGCGGGCATGGTCCAGGTCTTCACGCGTCGTCCGAAGGAGGCCGGTGGAGCGCTCACTCTCGGCGGTGGCTCCTTCTCGGACAAGTACGGCAACCTTTCCTACACGGCTTCGCAGGGCGACCGGACGATCCGCCTCTTCGGCTCGATGGCACGGAACAGGGGCTGGCAGGACGGGACGGACGTCTCCGTCGACCGGCTTTCTCTCGGCTACACGCGGCGCACGAAGGAAGGATCCGTGGACGTCACGCTCGGCATCGTCCGCGACACGTCTCACTTCGGGTCGCCGCTCCCGGTCGATGGCGGGCAGCCCGTGCCGGGATTCGAGGTCGACCGGAACTACGCGGTCGGAGGCGGACGGCTCGATCATCGCGTCTATTCGCTCGCCTCCACGGTTTCGCAGCCCCTTTCGGGCTCCGTCCGCTTCGAGAACACGCTCGGCGCGACGCGCGACGAGCAGATCGCCGTGCGCTCTTACATCGTCGGGAGCGACGGCACGACCGCCGCGGCGACGGGCACGTCCCTCACGCCTCTCGAGACGACGCTCTTCGACGACGCCCGAATCGTCGCGAATTTCACCGTGGCCGGCCACCAGCGCCTCGTCGCCGGGATCGCGTACACGGCGGGCCGGACGACTCTCGACGGCGCGGGGTTCGACTTTTCCCTCCTGACCGGGCCGCATCCTCTGGTGCCGACTCTCGACGAGGTTCCGGTGGGCGATCACCGCTCCGCGAAGGACCGCCGGACTTTCTGGGGCTTCTACGCGAACGACGAGTGGACGCCGTTTCGAGCCCTCACGCTCACGTTCGGAGCGCGCTACGACCGGACCTCGGAATCGCTCGACGCGGCGAGGGCCGAGGTGGGCGCCCCGGCTCCGGACGTCACCTCGGACAGCCGGACGGGCGGAGCGTGGTCGGGCGGCGTCGCGGCTCTCGTCCGGCTCGTGGACAGGCCGAAGGCGTCGTTCCTGAACGCCCTGAACGTCTACGTCTCGGCCAAGAGCAACTTCAAGCCCGCGGCTCCGAACGTCCTCGAGGCGGAGAGCGCGCGCATTCTCGAACCCGAGCGCACCCGATCCGGCGAGATCGGGCTCAAGTCGCGCTGGGCGGGCGGCACCCTGTCCTTCGACGTCACGCTCTTCCACATGAAATTCGAGAACCTCGTCGTCTCGACCGCGGGTCCTCTCGGCCAGCCCCTGCTCACGAACGCGGGCGAGGAGCGGTTCCAGGGCCTGGACGCCGAGCTCGTGTGGGCGCTGCCGAAGCTCGAAGGCTGGTCGCTGGCGGCCGGTTACGGCCACCACGACGCCACGTACGTGAGCTTCTCCTTTCTCACGCCCGACGGCGAGCTGCGGGTCGTGGACGGCAAGCGGCTCGAGCTCGTCCCGCGCGACCTCTGGAACGCCCGCCTCGCGTACGCGCCGAAGACCGGCCTCGGCTTCTGGGGAGCCGTGCGCCACCAGGGCATTCGCCCGCTCACGCGCCGGAACACCTTCTACACGGACTCCTTCTACGAATGGGATGCCGGAGCCTCGTGGGAGTTCTCGTGGGGGCGCGTCTCCCTCGTCGGCCGCAACCTCGGCGACGACCGCCATTACGTCAGCGACAGCGAGATCGGCGACGGCCAGTTCTACGTGGCGCCTCCGCGGAGGTTCCTCGGAGAGATCGCGTTCCGGTTCTAGCCAGCGGGAGGGACCGAAGCGCCGGGAGTTCCCGATGCCCGAAAGTCCGCGAAGGCGCGCCGATGGCCGCTTTCCTGCTCGAGCTCGTCTACGGGATTCTCTGCTGGCGCATCTCTCGCGGAGGGTGGGCGCTCTTCTCGGTCGTCGTCGGCTTCACCCTGGCGAACATCACCTTCTTCGGGGAACCTACCTTGAGGTTCTGGCGGGCGCCGGCGTGTTCCGTCCGACGACACCGCCCGGCTCCGACCGCGGAATGCTGACGCGCCGAGATTCACGGGCGTCCGGTTCGAGGGCGCGCACGAACTTCGCCATCGGGCTCCAGAGAAACCACCGCGGAAGGGCGCGCGCCAGGGCCGGTGAGCCCTCCACCGCGATGCCACCGCAGCGCACGGCGGCGTCGTAGTCGACGTGACCCAACCAGACGCGATAGAAGAACCTCAGATCTGCGCGCACGTGGAGGTCCGGATCGAAGCCCGGCGGCTTCAGGCACACCGAGACGTCATGCGGCTCGAGCACGAGCCACAGCCGCCGTCCGTTTCGACCGGTGAAGTCGAACTCGACGGTCGTGCGTCTCTCGGGCAAGACCTCCCGGTTGATCCGCTGGTGCACCTTCCAGAGCAGAAGCACCGGGTCCAGCTCGTCCGCTCTCGGCTCGCCAAAGGCCCATCGGACGCCCCAGGCGCCGAACTGCTCGACCACCCGCCTGAGATCCTCCCCGGCTTCCGTCAGCAGGTATTCGACGGTGGCGGGGCCCTCGCTCACGCGACGCTCGACGACGCCGTTCTTCTCCAGATGCCGAAGACGCGCGACGAGGAGAGATCGGGAGATCCCCGGGAGGCCTCGCTCGATTTCGTTGAAATGGCGGCTGCCTGCGAGCAACTCCCGCACGATCAAAGGCGTCCAACGATCCGCGACGATCTCCGAGGCACGCGCAACCGGACAGTACTGCTTGTATTTGGCCATGCGGCATCCTCCCGCTGCGAGGGCAGCCGATCCAGTCCGAAAATCGAACCGCCTCGGTCCGATTTTCGCACTTTTGCGCGCGCATTCGCCCGCCTAACTTCGTCCCGTCGGCAGCTCTCTCTCCCGGAGGACACGATGGCCCAGACTCCGAAGGATCATGTCGGAAATTCGCGTCGGGACTTTCTCCTCGCCGCCGGAGGCGCGCCCTCTCTCCTCATGTCCGCCTGGAAGGCGCGAAGCGAGGCTCCATCCCGGCCGTCGAGAGTGGCCGCGATGGACCTCGACCGCTTCGTCGCGGACTGCGTGGCCGCGAGCCGGGAACCCGAGCCGCAGGCGGCCGTCCTCGAGGTGCTCGCGAAGGCGGTCGAGAGCCCCGCCGCCGTGCGAACCGCCCTGGGGGAACCGAGGGAGGCGGCGATCCGCGTCCTGCAGCGATCGAAGTTCCTCACGATCTTCAGCGCGACGTGGACGCCCAACATGAACCTGATGCCGCACAACCACCGGATGTGGGCGGCGATCGGCATCTACGCGGGACGCGAGGACAACATCCTCTGGAGACGGACCCCGGAACGGATCGAGGCGTTCGGCGCCAAGGCCCTCTTCGCCGGCGACGCCGTCGCGCTCCCCGCGGACGCGATCCACTCCGTCACGAACCCGCTCGCGCGTTTCACGGGCGGCATCCACATCTACGGCGGCGACTTCTTCGACACGGCCCGGAGCCAGTGGAACCCCGAGACGCTCGCCGAGGGGCCGTCTGACGGTGAGACGATCCGCGGGATCTTCCGGCTGGAGAACGAGAGGATGCGGCGCTGTGGGGCGCCCTGAGCGGCCCCCGCCGCCGTGAGCGTGAGGGGATGCGTCGAGCTCGTCGATTCGGTCGAAATCAGCGAGCTTCCGGCCTGACTTTTTCGATTTGCCGGTCGTGGTAGCCCCCAAGGCCGATCAGGGCCGCGCCGCCGCCGACGAGGGCCAGGAACATGTCGGACTGCGTGTCCCACGGATCGCCCTGCGTGCCGAGAAAGTCCTCGGCGCCCTGGCCGAGCGCCACGGCGGACCCCCATTCGAATAGTTCGTACGCGGCGCTGACGGCGAGGACGATCGAGATCACCACGAACGCGAGCATGCCGCGCGTTCGGACGTACCGCCCGCGAACGAGAACCTCCCGGATCGCGATCGCGGGCACGAACCCCTGTGCGAAATGCCCGATCTTGTCGTAGGGATTCCGGCGAAGGCCGAAAGCCTTCGCGAGAACGAAACCGAAGGGGACACGGGCGTACGTGTAGTGGCCGCCGACCATGAGAACGACGGCATGGACGAAGATGAGCGCATAGAGAAGCGTCGTCAGCGGAAACCGGCGATAGGTGAGGAAGAGGACCGGAAGCACGAGCACGATCGGGAACACCTCGAGCACCCACGTGAGGCGGTCATGGGGGCGAAGCCCTGACATCCCCAGCAGGAGGACGAGGACGACCGCCGCGACGACGAGGATGGTCTCCCTGCTCATGCGTGCCGCGCTTTCAGGCCCGGAGATCGGGGTCAGCCCGAGTCCAGGTCTGATTTCGCCGCTAACGCCCCAGCCGCGTCAGCTCGACGCCGGAGGCGACGAGGCTCAGCTCCTTCTGGTCGCCCTTGATGGCGTCGGGCTTGCCGCCGGGGGTCTCTTCGGCATAGTGCCTCGCCGTCGCCTCGGGAATCGTCTTCACGCTGAAGACGCCTTCCAGGACGGCCGTCGAGCCCGCGGAGTCGATCGGGACGAAGAAGCCGTAGTCCTTGAACGTGACGCGGATGGATGTGTCGCCGGACTTCAGGGTCATCCAGCAGCCGGACCCCTGGCAGACGGTCGCGACGACGCCCTCGGTCTTCACGTTCTTCCCGGACCAGGCCGCGGGGTCCTTCACGAGGTCGGCGAGGGCGACCTTCGGCGAGTCTCCGAGCGGCGCGCCGAACTTTCCGACCTTGCCGGGAGCGGCGACGAGGGAGAGCGGGAGCAGAAGCAGGAGCGGCAGAGCCGGTGCGATTCGCTTCATGGGAATGAATCTTAGCGCCGGCGCGTTAGGATGGCTGTTCGAGAGGAGATCCGCGATGCCCACAGAGCTTACGCCGCGACCGTTCGATTCCCCCCGCCCCATCAGCCCCTCGGCGTCGGTCGCCGTGCCGGGCTTTCTCGCCCGCGTCTACGGCTGGATGGCGACCGGCCTGCTCGTCACGGCCGGCGCGGCGCTCTTCACCGTCTCGAACGAGACCGTCCTCCGCGCGGTCTTCGGGAACAAGCTCGTGTTCTACGGCCTCCTGTTCGCGGAGCTCGGGCTCGTCGTCTGGCTGTCCGGGCTCGTCGGGAAGCTCTCGTCCGCCGCGGCCTCGGCAGTTTTTCTCCTCTACTCCGCCCTGAACGGCGTGACGCTCTCGGTCATCTTCTTCGCGTTCACGACGGGGTCGATCGCTTCGACGTTCCTCGTCGCGGCGGGGACGTTCGCCGCGATGAGCGTCTACGGCCTCACGACGCACCGCGCCCTCGACGGGCTCGGCTCCTTCGCCTTC
>DATIFW010000186.1:0-24320 GCA_035455045.1 Thermoanaerobaculia bacterium
ATGAGTTTGTCGGTGGCTTTCTCGATGAGAACGAGCTTTCCCGACACCGTCACCTGGTATTCGACCGCGATGCCGTTCGCGTCGAAGCGCACGGGCGCGACCGAACAGGACGTCAGGCGCCCGGACAGCTCGGAGTCCGCCGCGGACCTGTCTGAAACGGGCTTGAGACGGCCGCGTACCGAGAGCTCGCGAATGACGGCGTCCGTGAGGCGCTGCTCGAGCCCCACGACCGTCGTGTCGTTGATGAACGTCGGCACGTAGACGGTCTTGACGCCCGCAGGCAGCGCGCTCGACCCGGTGCCCACGAGCGTGTAGCCACAGCCGAGAAGACCGAGGAGGAAGAAAAAGAGGAAGATTTCTTTGAAAGGTAAAGAGTCCGGAGCGCGGCGCGGCCATTCGCACGAGTTCTGGCCGGTCACGCGACCATTCGAAGAATGTCTCTTTCCCGAAATCACTTGACCACGATGTTCAAGAGCCGGTCCTGTACCCAGATGGTCTTGACGCGCTGCTTGCCCTCCAGCCAGCGCGCCACTGCCGGATTCGCCTCTGCCGCCGCGACGACTTCCTTCTCAGAGGATCCTCTTCGGACGCTGACCTCCGCCCTGACCTTCCCGGAGATCTGCACGGCAATGGACGCGGACTCCATCTCGGCGAGCGCCGGATCGAAGGTCGGCCAGCCCGACATGAGCAGGCTCTTTTTCCCGCCCATCCTCTCGTTCAACTCCTCCGACAAATGAGGGGCGATGGGATGGAGCAGCGTGACGAGCGCGCGCAGAGTCGTCGCGGTTTCCCCCGCCTCCGCGCCCGCGTCGTTCACGAGGACGGATGCGCCGTTGAGGAGCTCCATGAGATGCGCGACGGCGGTGTGGAACGAGAACGCCCGGAAGTCCTCCGTGACCTTCTTGATCGTCATGTGCCGCACGCGCGCCGCCGGAGTGTCGCCCTTCGCCGGCTGCGCCTGAGGATCGGCGCCCGTCGCGAGGAACCGCTCGACCGTGCTGCGCACGCGCCAGAGGAAACGCTCCGGCCCGCTGATCCCCTCGTCGCTCCACTCGGCGTCTTTCTCCGGCGGCCCGAGGAAGAGGACGAACGCGCGCACGGCGTCAGCGCCCTTTTCGGCGATGAGCGCGTCGAGCGACACCGAGTTGCCCCGCGACTTCGACATCTTCTCCACGCGGCCCGAGGGAGAGAGGCGCGTGATCATGCCCTGGTTGAAGAGGGCCGAAAACGGCTCCTCGAACGTCACATGGCCGAGGTCCTTCAGGATGCGCGTGAAGAACCGCGCGTACAGAAGGTGCAGGATCGCGTGCTCGATCCCGCCGATGTACTGGTCGACGGGCGCCCACTCCTTCACGACGGCGGGGTCGAAGGGTTCCGTGTCGTTCCGCGGGTCGAGGTACCGGAGGAAATACCAGGACGAGTCCACGAACGTGTCCATCGTGTCCGTCTCACGGCGGGCCGGGCCGCCGCAAGAAGGGCACGTCGTCCGGACGAAGGAAGCGACCTTCTCGAGCGGATTGCCGCCCTTGCCCGTGAACGGCGCATCGGGCGGCAGGACGACCGGCAGGTCCTTCTCCGGCACCGGGACCCAGCCGTCCTTCTCGCAATGGACCATGGGAATCGGAGTGCCCCAATAGCGCTGGCGCGAGATGAGCCAGTCGCGGAGGCGATAGCGGACTCGCGGCCCGCCGATCCCTCTTCGCGCGGCCTCCGCCGCAATCAGTTCGCGGGCAATGGAAGAAGATTTTCCTGAGAATGGACCAGAGGCGATGAGGAAGCCTTCGCCCGTATACGCGCCCACCGGAGCGCCGGCATCGTCCGCAGGAGATTTCTTCGAAAGGTCCCTCGCGGGCGGCGGAGGCCCGGCGCCGGCCGCAGCGGCGACGCTTCCCCGCGTGGCGCCCTCCCCCTCTTCCCTTCTAAGAAAATCCCCGGTCCCCTCTTTCTTTCTGAGAAATTCTTCTCTCTTTTCTTCTCTCTCCGGCTCGATGACCTTGACGATCGGAATCCCGTACTTCTTCGCGAACTCGAAGTCGCGCGTGTCGTGCGCGGGCACGGCCATGAGCGCGCCCGTGCCGTAGTCGGCGATGACGAAGTTCGCGAGCCACACGGGCACTTCTTGTCCCGTGAAGGGGTTGATCGCGGTACGGCCGGTGTCGCGGCCGTCCTTCTCTGCTCCCTCCGCCTCGCGCACGATGCGCTCCTGACTGCGGACGGACGCGACCCACGACTCGAGCTCGGCCCGCTTCGGGTTAACCTCGAGAAGGCGCGGGACGAGCGCGTGCTCGGGCGCGAGGATGAGCGCCGTCGCGCCGAAAACGGTGTCCGGGCGCGTCGTGAAGACCCGGACGGTCTCGTTCAGGGACGGGATCGCGAAATCCAGATCGGCGCCCGTGGATCTGCCGATCCAGTTGCGCTGCATCGTGACGACCTTCTCGGGCCACTCGCCGAGCGTGTCGAGCCCGTCCAGGAGGCGGTCCGCGTAATCGGTGATCTTCAGGAACCACTGCTCGAGCTCGCGCGGAACGACGGCGGTGCCGCACCGCTCGCAGACGCCGCCTTCGGCCTGTTCGTTCGCGAGGACGGTCTCGCACGACGGACACCAGTTCACGGCTGACTTCCGGCGGACCGCGAGGCCCTTCTCGAGGAGCTTCAGAAAGAACCACTGGTTCCAGCGGTAATACTCGGGCTCGCAGGTCGTGACTTCCTTCGTCCAGTCGTAGAGGACGCCCCACGACCGGAACTGCTCCTTCATGGCGGCGATGTTCGCGAGCGTGGAGGTGCGCGGGTGGATTCCCATCTGGATCGCGTAGTTCTCGGCGGGCAGGCCGAAGGCATCCCAACCCATCGGGCAGAACACGGTCACGCCCGTCTGGCGCAGGAAGCGGTGCAGCGCGTCCGTCAGAAAATACGTGCGCGCGTGTCCGACGTGAAGGCGGTCTCCGGAGGGATAGGGAAGCATCACGAGGAGGTACTTGCCGTTGCCCGCAGGCTCTTTCGTGTCGACGAATGCGGCGCGGTCCGCCTCCCAGCGGTCGCGCCACTTCGCCTCGACCCTGAGGATCTCCTCGCCCTTCGCCGTCGTCGCTGCAGTCCGTTGCATCGAGCCGGCGAGTGTAAACGACGGAGAGGCGCCGCGTCAGCGGCGCGCCGGCGGCGGGGCCGCGAGCGCTCGCGGATCGAGTGGGGCCCCTTCGACGGCCTCCACGATGCTCGCCCCGCGCGGCCGGTAAAGCGTCAGGCCGCCCTCGCCCGTCTCGAGAACGGGCCGTTTCAGCTCGGCGGAGCGGCCCGCGACCTCGACGTGAAAACCGGCGGGCGGCTGCCTTGCGAGCGCCAGGTGCTTCGCCGTCACGGTGTTCGCGAGTCCGCTCGGGTCCGAAGGCACCCAGCCCACGCCGGGCACGAACACCTCGATCCAGCGGTGCCGCACCCCGCCGAGGGCCGCGTTGAACACGGCGCGCGACTCCGGCGTGAGCTCGCGGGCGCGCTGCGCCGCCAGGACACCCGTCACTTGCCGGGCCGGAACCCCTGCGCGAAGCAGCAATTCGGCTGCGAGCAGCGAGCGCCCCACGCACGAGCCGCGGCGCGCGCGGAGGGTCTCGGAGGCGTTCTCCGGCGAGCCGTCCGGCAACGCATAGCGCACCTGGTGCGCCGTGAAGGCGACGACGCGCTCCACCGCCTCGAGCGTCGTCTTCGTGCCCGTGAGGAGCGTCCCGGCCAGCGCGTCGAGCTCCGGGTCGTCCGCCAGCGGATCGGCGAGCGCCTCCCGCGCTTCCGCCGAGAGGATCGAGGGAGCGGGAGGAAACGGGGCGTCCGCCGTGAGGGGCGCGGCCGACACCTCGACGCGCGCCTCCAGCCCCTTGCCGTCCGGCGAGGAAAGCACGACGCGATAGCCCGCTCCCTCCACGGCTCGCGCATACCGCCATGGCGCCGGGCCGTCCAGCCGATAGAGCGCCCATTCTCCGGAGGCGGGCGCGACCTGTCCCACAGCCCGGACTGCGCACGCGGACAGGAGAGCGAGCAGCAGCGTGCGAACCCTCATCCGGTTCCTCCATTCCGAGCGCGAGGACCGAACGTGGCCCGGCGGATGCCGTCGAGAACGCCGTTCACGAACGGCCCCGACGACGGCGTCGAGAACTTCTTCGCGATCTCGACGGCCTCGTCGATCACGACGGGGTCCGGGGTGTCCTCTTCGTAGAGGAGCTCGTAGAGCGCAAGGCGCAGGAGATTTCGGTCCACGGCCGCCATGCGCCCGAGGCGCCAGTGCTCGGAGCGTTCGGAGAGCTTCGCATCCAGTTCGTCGCGCCGCGAGAGCGTGCCCGTGACGAGGCGCTGGGCGTACTCCTGGACCTCGGGTTTCGCGATCACGTACTCCTCGGTGCGCTGGAACATCTCCTCCGGCGGCGTCCCTGCGAGGTCGTTCTGGTAGAGGAGCTGGAGCGCCAGCTCTCGGGACTTCCGCCGGCGGCCGCTCACACGCGTCCTCCGCCCGGCTTTCAGCGCGCGGGGCGCGAAGAGCGGGCCGGGGTCTTGCCGAGGCGGGCCCGGAGGTCGGCAGCCTCGACCGCGGCCATCGCCGCCTCGAAGCCTTTGTTCCCACCCTTGGCGCCTGATCGTTCGAGAGCCTGCTCGAGCGTGTCGCACGTCAGGACGCCGAACGCAACTGGGAGGTCGAGCTCGAGGGAGACCTGGAACACGCCCTTCGCCGTCTCTCCAGCCACGTACTCGAAGTGCGGTGTACCGCCCCGAAGAACGGCACCGAGCGCCACGAGTGCATCGAACCGGCCGGACCGCGCGAGATCGCGGAGGGCGAGCGGAAGCTCCCAGGCCCCGGGAGCGCGCACGAGAACGACGTCTTCATCCGAGGCGCCGGTCCTCCGGAACGCATCGAGAGCACCTTCGACGAGGCGCGACACGACGAGGTCGTTCGTGCGTGCCGCCACGACGCCGAAGCGCCGGCCCGCTGAGGAAAGATGCCCTTCGATCACTTTCATGGGACCCAAGAGTGTATCAGCCTCAGCGCGCCGCGAAATCGTTGACTCGCGCGTGAGGTCCCTCGAAACCGAAATTCTCTCCGTAACGGGCGATGAAGTCGCTGATCGTATACCGGGGCGGCTGCGGACCGAGGGCTTCCAGCGTGTAGACGGCGGCCACGCTCCCCACACGGCCTGCGACCTCCCACGGCAGCCCGTGGTGACGAGCGGCGAGGAGCCCGCCTCGGAACGCGTCTCCGACCCCCGTCGGGTCCACCGCCGGCCCGCGGAGGCGGGCGGGTGGAATGCGGAACGTCGTCGCGCCGGACGGCGCTTCCGGCTGGCCGCCGCGGAGCGCGATCGTGGAGCCTTCGGCTCCGCGCGTCACGATGAGGGCGGGCACGTGCGAAAGCACCTCGGCCTCCGACAGGCCCGTCTTCATCTCGATGACGCCGAACTCGTACTCGTTCGCGATGAGCATCGCGGCCCCCCGAAGGCCGGTGAGGATCTCCGCTCCCGAAAGGCGTGCCACCTGCTGGCTCGGGTCGTAGACGTAAGCGATGTGGAGCTCGCGGCACTCCGTCGCGTACTTCGCCATCGCCTCCGGCGCATTCGGCGCGATGATCGCGAGGCTCACGCTGCTCGGAGAAAGTTCCCGGAAGGACAGCGTCGCGGCGCGCGCCATGGCCCCGGCATAAAACGTTGCGATCTGGTTCTGCGCTTCGTCGGTGGAGACGAAGAACGAGGCCGTGAAGAGGTCGTCGCAGATGTGCAGGGACGACGTGTCCACACCCTGATCCGCGAGCCAGCGGCTGTAGTCGAGCGCGTCGATGCCCGCCGTCGCCATGACGAGCGGCCTGAGGCCGAGGATCGCGAGGGTGTAGGCGATGTTCGGAGCCACGCCCCCCCGCACCTTCCTCATCGAGTCCACGAGGAACGACACCGACAGGCGGTCCATTCGGTCGGGGATGACGACGTCGAGAAACTTCCCCGGGAACGTCATGAGGTAGTCGTAAGCGACTGAGCCGGTGACGACGATGCGGCGTGCGGTCATCTCTCGTCCTTCTTCAGAAGCAGCGCGAGCCGTTTCGAGGTTCTGGGCTTGATCCGGTTCCTCGGCGTGAGAAGGGCCCACGTCAGTGCGTCCGCGCAGTCGCTCGGACGGCCCGGGTCGAGGCGGCGAACGGCATTCGCGAGGACGCGATTCGCCGTGCCCGCGTTCTTCTTCAGCACGTCCAGAACGGCCTCCACCGACACGGCGGCTTGTTCCTCGTGCCAGCAGTCGTAGTCCGTGACGAGCGCCATCGACGCATAGCCGATCCCCGCCTCGCGGCACAGTTTCGCCTCGGTCGCGTTCGTCATGCCGACCACGTCGGCGCCCCAGGCGCGGTAGAGCAGCGACTCGGCCTTCGTCGAAAACTGGGGGCCCTCGATGCACACGTAGGTTCCGCCCCGGTGGCACACCGCGCTTTCCGCCACCGCGGCCGCCTCGAGAGCGTCGAGGAGGACGGCCGAGACCGGGTGCGCGAACGACACGTGCCCCACGCACCCTTCTCCGAAAAAGGTCGAGACACGGCGTTTCGTCAGGTCGAGGAACTGATCCGGCAGGACGATGTCGGTCGGCTCGTAGGCCTCTTTCATCGACCCGCAGGCCGAGGCCGAAAGGAGCCACGAGCATCCCAGCTTCCGGAAGCCCCAGATGTTCGCGCGGTAGTTGATCTCGGAGGGAAGAAGGGAATGGTGCCGCCCGTGCCGGGCGAGAAAGACGACAGGGACCGAAGAGAGATTTCCTAGAAAGAAAGAGTCGGAGGGATCGCCGAACGGGGTCCGCAGCCGCCGCTCCTCAACGATCTCCAGACCAGGCAGGTTGTAGAGACCCGAGCCTCCAATGAGACCGATACGCCGCGCGGTGATTTCCGTAGAGAGCGGCGCTCCGCGCCGCCCTTGCTTAGAAGGTGAATGGGGCCCAGCGCGCACTGGAGCCTTCTCGCGCGCCGAGCGGCGGCCGCGCGCTCCGACTCTCTTCCCTTTCAAAGAAATTCCTCTTTCTCTCTTTCTCTTTCGTTCTCCTCTTCTCCGAGCAAGCCTTTCTTCCTCATCGTCCCCGCCCCATCTCCTCGAGGATGTCGAGCGCCAGCTTCAGCGCCGCCCGGCCGGCCTCGCCGGTCACCTCCGGCTCGGTGCGCTCCGCGCAGGCCTTCAGGAACGCGCCGTCCTCGGCGGTGAGCGGATCCGCGGGCTCAACCGCGACGGGCCAGGGCACGATGCGCGGCGGGCCGCTGAGGCGGTCGAGGCGGAAAGCCGTCACGTCCCGGTTCTGGGTGTCGATCGAGAAGTACCAGTCGGGCTGGAAGAAGCGGAATTTTCGCGTCTTGTCCTGCGAGACGCGCGAGGCGGTCAGGTTCGCCACGCACCCTCCCTCGAACGAGAGGCGGACCGAGGCGATGTCGATCTTCTCGCTCAGGATCGGCACGCCGACCGCCCGGATCTCCGTGACCGGCTTCCCGACGAGGTCGAGCGCGATGTCGAGATCGTGGACGAGGAGGTCGAGGACGACGTCCACGTCGAGCGCGCGGGGCACGAAGACCCCGAGGCGGTGCGCCTCGATGAACTTCACGTCCGTGGCGAGCGGGCGCACGGCGGCCACCGCCGGGTTGAAGCGCTCGATATGACCGACCTGAAGGACGCGGCCCTTCGCGCGCGCGACCGCGACGAGGCGGTCGGCCTCGGCCAGCGTCACCGTGATGGGCTTCTCGACCATGACGTCGGCGCCGCCGGCGAGAAGCTCTTCCGCCACGTCGGCGTGCGTGGAGGTCGGCGACGACACCACGACCGCCGTCGCGCCCGCGCCGAGGAGCTCCTTCACGGAACGCCTCCGGACGAGTCCCTTCGACCCATGCTCGGACTCGATCGCGGCCGCCGCCGCGTCGTCCGGCTCGACGAACCCGACCGGCTTCGAGCCGGCGAGCTCCGTCAGGATCCGCGCGTGGTGTCGGCCGAGATAGCCGCATCCCACGACGCCTGTCCGGATTCTCGCCATGCGCGGCGCAGTCTAAGGGATGGTTCCCACCCGCAACATGATCAGTTGGAATCAATTGAGGGCCGGAGCCTTGCCCGGCGCCGGCCGACCGCGTAACCTCCGCGGCTTCACCATGATCGCCCGCGACTGGAAATCCACGCTCCTCCTGCCGAAGACGGCGTTCCCGATGAAGGCCGACCTGCCGAGGCGGGAGCCGCTCCGCCTCGCCCGGTGGCAGGCGGAGGATGTCTACCGGCGGATCCGGGACGCGCGCGCGGGGGCGCCGCGCTTCCTCCTGCACGACGGCCCGCCGTACGCGAACAACAGGATCCACATCGGCACGGCGATGAACAAGATCCTGAAGGACCTCGTGGTGCGCACCAAGACGCTCGCCGGCTTCGACGCGCCTTACGTGCCCGGCTGGGACTGTCACGGTCTGCCGATCGAGCTCGGCGTGGACAAGGAGCTCGGCCCGAAGAAGGGCGAGATGTCCGACGTCGCGATCCGGCAGGCCTGCCGGAAGTTCGCGGAGAGGTGGATCGACGAGCAGCGTGCCGACTTCAAGCGCCTCGGAATCCTCGGCAGGTGGGAATCGCCCTATCGCACGATGGATTTCTCCTACCAGGCCGAGATCGCAAAGGCGTTCGGCGCCTTCGTGGACCGCGGCCTCGTCACGTTCGGATTCAAGAGCGTGCTCTGGTGCGTGCGCGATCGCACCGCGCTCGCCGAGGCGGAGATCGAGTACGAGGATCGAACGGATCCTTCCATTTACGTCGCGATGCCGTTGGACGAAGGTTCTTCGAAAGGCCTGTGGCCGGTTCTCGCTGACGGCGGCGGCGCGCCGCGCCTGTACGCCCTGATCTGGACCACCACGCCGTGGACCCTTCCCGCGAACAGAGCGATTACCCTTGGGAAGGAAATTGAATACATACTTCTTGGAAGGGAATCCGAGCCTGGCGTCGCCTACCTCGTTGCCGAGCCGCTCGTGCCGCAGGTGACGGCCGCGCTCGGCTGGCGCGACGCCAGCCCTCTTCCCCATTCGAAGAAAAGCGGCAAGGCGATCGCCGGAGCATCACCGGCCCTGCGATACGCCCGCCCGTTTGCGTCCGAACCATTGGACAATTTCGGTTTCCTTCTCGGCGAGCACGTGTCGACGACGGACGGCACCGGTCTCGTGCACACGGCCCCCGGTCACGGGCGCGACGACTACGAGGTCGTGAGGCGCCACGGCTTCCAGGTGGACGATCCGTCCCTCTGCCCCGTCGACGAGGGGGGCTTCTACGACGCGAACATGCCGGAGTTTCTGCGCGGCAAGCGAGTCGTCATCCCGAAAACGCCCGATCAGAGCGCGAACGACGCCGTGCTCGCTGCGCTCGCCAGGAATGCGGCGGAAGCGTCTTCCTTCCGCGGCCGGCCCGAAAAGGACCAGTCCGGATCTCTCCTGCTTTCGAAGACCTCTCTCTCACACTCCTATCCCCACTGCTGGCGTTGCAAGCAGCCCGTCATCTTCCGTGCGACGCACCAGTGGTTCATCGACCTCGGCGCGCTCCGGGAACGCGCGATGTCCGAGATCCGCGACCGCGTGGAATGGATCCCGTCGTACAGCGAGAACCGCATCGGCGCGATGGTCGAGAACCGTCTCGAGTGGGCGATTTCGCGCCAGCGTCGCTGGGGCTCCCCCATCACGTTCCTCAGGTGTACCGACTGCAGCGAGAAAGGCTTCGTGTCGCACTACCCCGCAGTAGCAACAACGGTCAGTGAGAGAGAAAAGAGAGAAAGAGAGGAATTCTTCGAAAGGGTATACGGCCTGTTTCGCGAGCGCGGCGCGGATGCCTGGTACGACGACGAAGCGTTTCCCCCGTCTTACTTTCTAAGCAGATCTTCTTCTTCGTCCTCCTCTTCGTCTTCCTCTTCATCTTCATCTTCGTTGTCGACCGCCTCTTGCCCTCGGTGCGGAGGGACCTCGTTCGAGAAGGTCAAGGACATCCTCGACGTCTGGTTCGATTCGGGTGTGTCGCACGCGGCGGTCCTCCGCTCGGGCGACTACGGCCTCGAGAACCCGTACACCGCGAAGCCGCCGGTGCCGGTCATGTATCTCGAGGGACACGACCAGCACCGGGGCTGGTTCCAGTCGTCGCTCCTGACGTCGGTCGCCCTGACGGACCGCGCGCCGTACGACGCCGTGCTCACGCACGGGTTCGTCGTGGCCGGCGACGGCCGGAAGATGTCGAAGTCGCTCGGGAACACCGTCGAGCTGCGCCACCTGCTCAAGACGGACGGTGCGGACGTGATCCGCCTCTGGGTCGCGTCGCTCGACTACACGAACGACGACCCCATCTCGGAGGAGATCCTGAAGCGGACGGCCGAGGCGTATCGCAAGATCCGTAACACGGCGCGTTTCCTGCTCGGTAACCTCTTCGACTTCGATCCCGCGAAGGATGCCGTGGAAGAGGATCGAATCGAGCCGCTGGACCGGTACATTCTGGATGTCGCGGCGCGCGTCGCGGCGGATTGCCGGGCGGCCTACGAGGCATTTGCGTTCCACGCGGCGGCGCGTCGTCTTCTCGAGTTCGTGACGTCGGATCTCTCGGCTTTCTGGTGCGACGTTCGCAAGGACACCCTCTACGTCGAAACGGCCGGCGACCCGGTCCGGCGGTCTGCGCAGACCGCGTCGGCGAGAATCGTCGAACTGCTGGCGATCGCCCTGTCGCCGCTGTGTCCCTTCACGGCAGAGGAGATCTGGGAAGCGATTCCGGGGAACGCATCGGACCCGTCCGGCATCTTCCTGAAGAGCTGGGGAGATCTCCGGCTCCCGGAGATTTCTTCGAGTCAAAGAGAGGCCTGGGGCCGCGTCCTCGCGCTTCGAGCGGACTTCCTGCAGGCCCTCGAGCCGCTCCGCCGCGAAGGGCGGGTCGGCTCGGCCGCGCAGGCCGAAGCCGTGGTCGGGCTTGTCGCCGGGTTCGACGAAGCTCTGCGGACTCTTTCCCTCTCAGAAGAAACACTCGCCGAAGTTCTGGCCGTGCCGTCGGTCGTGCGGGACGCGGCTGCCGAAGGAGTCTCTGTCCGCCCGGCGCAGGGGACCAAGTGCCCCCGCTGCTGGCAGGTGCGCTCCGACGTCGAGCCCGGCGGCATCTGCGCGCGCTGCCGCCGCGTCGTCGGCGAGTAGAATCTTGCCGTGTCGCGCCGGCTCGTCTATTTCGGAATCTCGCTCGCCGTCGTGGCCCTCGACCAGATCACGAAAGCGATCGTGGCGGCGCGAATCCCGCTTCACGGCACGATCCCGGTGATCCGGGGCTTCTTCGACCTGACGCACGTGAAGAACAGGGGCACCGCGTTCGGTCTCTTCGCATTCACCGACTCACCCGCGCGGACGGCGATTCTGACGCTCGTGGCGGCCGGAGTCTTTCTCGGCGTCCTCGCATGGTCGCTCACGTCGTCCGCGACGCTCACGCGCCTGCAGACCGCTCTCGCCCTCGTCCTCGGCGGGGCCGTGGGGAACCTCATCGACCGCGTTCGCTTTCAATCAGTGACGGACTTCCTGCGTTTCTACGTGGACCGGTGGGAGTGGCCGTCCTTCAACGTCGCCGACAGCGCGATCAGCGTGGGCGTCGTGCTCCTCGCATGGGACATCTGGCGGCATCCCCAGAAAGAGCCCGAGACGTGCACCCAGACCTGATCCACATCGGGAACTTCGCGCTTCCGAGCTACGGCGTCATGATGGCGCTCGGGTTCATCGGAGCCCTGTGGCTCGTGAGAAGGCGCGCGCCCGCTTTCGGCGTCTCGCCGGATGCGGCGTCGGACATCGGAATCTGGCTTCTCCTGTCGGGACTCGTGGGCGCGAAGCTCCTTCTCGTGATCGTGGAGTGGCCGCAATACGTCTCGTCCTGGAGCGGCCTGAAGGACCTGGCGCGGGCGGGCGGCGTTTTCTACGGCGGCCTGATCGGCGCGCTCGTGGCCACGGTCGTCCTCCTCCGCAAGCGAGAGATCCCGTTCTTCACGTTCGCCGACATCGCGGCGCCGGCTGTCGCGCTCGGGCAGGTCCTCGGCCGTGTCGGCTGCGTCCTCGCGGGCTGCTGCTGGGGTCGCGAATGCACGCTCCCGTGGGCGATCACGTTCACCGACCCGAGGGCGCACGAGAACGTGGGCGTGCCGCTCGACGTTCCCCTTCATCCGACTCAGCTCTACGAAGCCGCGGGCACGCTCGTCCTGTGCATTCTTCTCCTCGTCTTCGAGCGCCGGCGGTACTCAGGAGAGACGTTCGTGCGCTATCTCTTCGGGTACGCGCTCCTTCGTTTCGTGATCGAGCTCTTCCGGGGCGACCCGCGCGGGTCGGTGTTCGGCGTGATGTCGACGTCGCAGTTCATCGCTCTCTGCGGCGTCGTCGTGGCCGTCGTGCTCTGGGCCCTGCGCCGCAAGACCGCGCCCGCGCCCGCCGCCGCGTGACGGACCGGCGCACGATCCGCGCCGACCGGGGCGACGCCGGCGAACGCCTCGACCGCGTCCTGCTCCGTCATTTGAACGACCTGCCGGAAGCCTCGCGCACGAAGATCCAGGAGTGGATCGAGGGAGGGTATGTTTCGATTGGAGGAAAGAGACCGAAGAAGATTTCTGAGAAGGTGAAAACGGGAGACGAGATCCAGGTCCAGCTTCCCGCGCTTCCCCCTCCTCGCCCCGACCTCGTGGCGCAGGACATCCCGCTCTCGATTCTTTTCGAGGATTCCGAGATCCTCGTCCTCGACAAGCCTCCCGGCCTCGTGGTGCATCCCGCGGTCGGACACCGGGACGGCACGCTCGTGAACGCGCTCCTCCACCGCTCGAAGGATTGGGCCGGACCCGCCGACCGCCCCGGGCTCGTCCACCGGCTCGACAAGGACACGTCCGGAGTGCTCGTCGTCGCGAAGACCGAGCAGGCGATGACAGTTCTTGGGAGAGCAATCAAGGAGAGATTCTTAGAAAAGGAATATCTGGCGGTCGTCTACGGGCACCCCCCCGTCCGCAAAGGAAGAATCGAGATGGGCATTCTGCGGGACCCGAAGGACCGCAAGCGCATGGCCGCCTCGAAGACCGGGGGGCGCCCCTCGACCACTTTCTATGAAATCCTTTCCGAGTCTTCCGGCTCCCTCTCCGGCCTCACCCTTCTCAAGTGCACGCTCGTCACCGGCCGCACGCACCAGATCCGCGTTCACCTCAAGGCGCTCCACCTTCCCGTCGTCGGCGATCCGACGTACGGCTCGCCGCGATGGAAAGGGATCAAGGATGACGCGCTCCGCGAGCTCTGCCGGACCTTCCCCCGCCAGGCGCTCCACGCGTGGCGCCTCACGCTCAAGCATCCCGCCACCGGCGAGAAGATGACGTTCACCGCGCCCGTGCCGGGCGATGTGGCAACGTTGCTGGACGCAGGCCGATTGCGTCTTGGATGAACTCTTGTGGGAGTACCGGCAGTGGCCGCCAGCTGCTAGTCTTGCTGAAAGTGCGCCGCCAGAGCGATCGGGCCCGAGGCCCCGGCGCAATGACGGAACAGGAGGACCAAATGGCCGGAAAAGCCCGCAGGACGACGCATCGGAGCGTGGCCGGGAAGAAGCTCTACGCAGTCCGCGACGCGAAAGGGCGCTTCAAGGACATCCAGACCTACGAGCGCGCCCATCGCGCAGACCTCGCCCACAAGAGCGGGGCGGAAAAGGCGAAGAAACCTTCGAAGTAGCCACGCCGACCGGGCCCGACGCACGAGAGGGCAGCGCGCCCCTTCGGTGCTAATCTCGCTTTCGTGTCGATCACCGAATCGCGCCTTGGCGCCCGCGTTTCCGCCCGTGGCCAGGAGATGCCGCCCTCCCCCATCCGCAAGCTGATGCCTCTGGCCAACGAGGCAAAGGCGCGCGGCGTGAAGGTCCTGCACCTGAACATCGGCCAGCCGGACCTCGAGACACCCGAGCCGATGCGCCGCCGGCTCGCGGCCCTGAAGGAGAAGGTCTACGGTTATTCGCCTTCGAACGGCACGCCCGAGTACCTCGACTTTCTCCACGCGTACTATGGAAAGCTCGGGATCGCGCTCGAGCCGAACGAGGTCCTCGCCACGACCGGCGGAAGCGAGGCGCTCTTGTTCGCCTTCATGGCCTGCGCCGATCCGGGCGACGAGATCCTGACGGTCGAGCCCCTCTATACGAACTACCGCTCCTTTGCGGCGATGGCGGGACTCACGCTCCACCCGATCGTCACGCGCGGCGAGGACGGTTTTCACCTCCCGGCACGCGCCGAGTGGGAGAAGGCCCTCACGCCGAAGACCCGTCTCGTACTTCTCTGCAACCCGAACAACCCGACGGGGACCGTCTACTCGAAGGAAGAGATCGTCCGCGCCGCGGATTTCTGCCGGGACCACGGCCTCTTCTTCGTGTCCGACGAGGTCTACCGGGAGTTTCTCTACGACGGCCGCGAATCCATCAGCGCCCTCTCGCTGGCGGGGTTCGAGGACGAGGTCGTCGTGGTGGACTCGCTCTCCAAGCGCTTCTCGGCCTGCGGCATCCGGCTCGGTGCCCTCGTCACGCGCAACCCCGACGTTGCGGCGGCCTGCAACCGCATGGCCCAGGGCCGCCTCTCGCCGCCGGGACTGGCCCAGCACATCGCGCCGGGCGCCCTGGAGCTCGGCCCGGAGTATTACCGGGGCGTCGTGACCGAGTATCAGAAGAGGCGCGACACGCTCTACGAAGGGCTGTCGAAGATCCCCGGCGTCCTCCTCCGCAAGCCCGAGGGAGCTTTCTACTTCGTGGCGCGTTTGCCCGTCCAGGACAGCGACGACTTCGCGGCCTGGCTTCTGACGAGCTTCTCCCTCGACGGGAAGACGGTCATGGTCGCCCCCGCGAGCGGCTTTTACGTCACGCCCGGCCTCGGGCTCGACGAGATCCGCATCGCCTACGTCTTGAAGGAAGAAGACCTTCGTGAAGCCGTGCGGATCCTCGCCGCGGCGATCCCGGCTTATCGGAAAGCGAGAAACCTCGGCTGACGAACCCTCATCCCCTGAAGAAAATCAGCGTGAGAAGCAGGAACAGCGGCAGAAGGACAGCCGCTGCGCGCCCCGCGTAGCCGAAGAACGACGGCATCGCCACGCCGCGCGACACGGCGATGGAGCGGACGAGGAAGTTGGGGCCGTTTCCGATGTACGTCATCGCTCCAAAGAAGACGGCCCCCGCCGAGATCGCCTCCAGGACCGTCGCCGGAACGCCCGCCACCTCCGGCCGGCCCAGACCGCGCGCGACCGCGAAGAAAGCGGCATACGTGGGCGCGTTGTCGAGCCATGCGGAAAGCGACCCCGTCGCCCAGAAGAAATGCCAGGGCCGCGTGAGGCCGAGCGCCGGCGCGCTCTCTCGCAGCACGGCGAGCGCCGGCTCCATCGCGACGAAGATTCCCGCGAAGAGAATCGCCACCTCGAGGACGGGGTGCCACGAGAACCCGACCTCCTCCCTCTGGCCGCGAGGCGTCAGAGGAAAACTGGCGACCGCGCATGCGAGGTAAGCGGCCTCTCGGAACGGCGACTGGAGGAACGCCGTGGCTCCGACGATGCCGCCGAGCAGCACGAAATTCCACCGTCCCGTCACGCGGATCGGCCGGCGGGTCGTCTCGTCGGCGAGGAGCGCCGTGGACGACTCCCGCGCGTGCTCGCGCCGCTCGACCAGGTAGTACACCCCGAGGAGGAGACCGATCGCCACGGCCCACTCCTCGACGAGCCTGAGCGTCCAGAAAAAGGGCACGCCGGCCAGGTATCCCAGGAACAGCGGCGGATCGCCGAGCGGGGTGAGGCAGCCGCCCACATTCGACACCACGAGGATGAAGAACAGCACCGTGTGCGACACGTACTCCCGCTCGGAATTGACCTCGAGGACGAGTCCGATGAGAAGCATCGACGCCCCGGTCGTCCCGATGATCGAAGCCAGGATCCCGCCCAGAAGGAGAAGCCCTGTGTTCGTCGCGGGATGCGCGGGGACGTCGCCCGTGACGCGGATCCCGGAAGCGACGACGTACAAGGACCCGAGGAGCAGGACGAACGCGACGTACTCGTGCGCGACGTGGGCGAGGCCTTCCGGCCGGCCCACGACGACCGGCAGAGCGGCGAGAGAGGCCACGATCGCCTGAAAGGCGGGCCGGCTCCAGCGGCCGGGGACGGCGAGGGGCAGGATCGCGATCGAGAGGAGGAGTGCGACGAAAGGCAGGAGCCAGAGGACGGAAGTGTCCACCCGCTCCCGCCCCCTCAGGTTCTCTTTTTCGAAGGTCGGGCGGCCCCCGCCGGGACGTCGATCTGCGCCTTCTGGATCGTGCCCGAGTAGTCGACGTAGATCGACTTCCACTCGCTGAACACGTCCAGGGCGGCGAGGCCCGCCTCGCGGTGGCCGTTGCCGGTCTTCTTCGTGCCGCCGAACGGCAGGTGCGTCTCGGCGCCGATCGTCGGAAGATTCACGTAGAAGATTCCCGCTTCGAGGTCGCGCATGGCGACGAAGGCGTTGTTGACGTCCTGCGTGAAGATGGCCGACGAGAGGCCGTAGTCGCTGTCGTTCGCGACGTCGATCCCCTCCTCGAGCGATGCGATCGGCACGATGGAGGTCACGGGGCCGAAGATCTCCTCGCGCGCGATGCGCATCCTGCGATTGCAGTCGGCGAAGACCGTCGGCGCCACGAACCAGCCCTTTGCGTGCGCCTTGCCCGCGAGGCGGCGGCCGCCGGCGACGCACCGGGCGCCCTCGGCCTTTCCGATGGAGATGTAGTCGAGGACCGTGTCGAGCTGGCTTTCGTTGATGGACGGCCCCATCTCGACCTTTTCGTCGAGGCCGCTCCCGACCTTCAGCGCGTTCGCGCGCTCCGCGAGCATCGCCGTGAACTTCCGCACGACCTTCCTGTGGACGAGGAGCCGCGAGGACGCCGTACAGCGCTGGCCGCTCGTGCCGAACGCGCCCCAGATCGCGCCGTCCACGGCGAGCTCGAGGTTCGCGTCGTCCAGGACGATGATGGGGTTCTTACCGCCCATCTCGAGGTGGACGTGCTTGAACGTCGGGGCGCACGCCTCGTTGATCGTCTGCCCCACCGCCGTCGAGCCCGTGAAGGAAACCACCTTCACGCGCGGGTCCTTCAGCAGCGGCATCCCCACCTTCGAGCCGCTGCCCGTGACCACGTTGAAGACGCCGGGCGGGAGACCTGCGGCCTCGAGCGCGCGCGCGAAGTTCACGACCGAGAGCGGCGTGTCCGTCGCCGGCTTGATGACGACCGTGTCGCCGCACACGAGCGCGGCCGTCGCCTTCCAGGCCGGGATCGCCATCGGGAAGTTCCACGGCGTGATGAACGCGCAGACGCCGATCGGCGACCGAACCGACATCGCGAACTTGTTCGGCAGCTCGGACGGCGTGGTCTGCCCGTGCAGGCGCCGGCCCTCGCCGCCCATGAGGAAGGCCATGTCGATGGCCTCCTGGACGTCGCCGCGAGCCTCTTTGAGGACCTTCCCCATCTCGCGCGTCATGTCCCGCGCGTACTCCTCCTTGCGATCACGCAAGATCTCGCCGAGGCGGTACAGGATTTCCCCCCGCTGCGGGCCCGGCACGAGACGCCATGTCTTGTAGGCTTCGGCCGCGACGTCGACCGCGTCTCTCGCGTCGCGCTCGTCGGAGTCGGCGAAACGTCCGATGAGGTCGGTCACGTCGGCGGGGTTGCGGTTCTCGAACGTTCGAGCGGAGCGGGCCGGGATCCATTTTCCAGCGATCCAGTTTCCATGGACGGGTGCGGACGAAGCCATGTTCGATGCGTTCCTTTCGCGTGCGGGTCAGCTCGGCGGCGACGGGACTGCGGTCCCGCCGCTCATGTCGATGCGTCCCGTGAATCGGGCTCCTTCGCCGATGACGATTCGGGGAGCCTGAATGTTGCCTTCGAGAATGCCCGTCGAGAGAATCTCCACGCGCTCGACCGCGCTCACGTTGCCGACGACGCGCCCCGCGATGGTCACGGCGGCGGCCGCGACCTCGGCTAGGACGACGCCGTGAGG
Source organism: Thermoanaerobaculia bacterium (assembly GCA_035455045.1). Taxonomy (GTDB): domain Bacteria; phylum Acidobacteriota; class Thermoanaerobaculia; order UBA5066; family UBA5066; genus Fen-183. Next base: position 18,008 of record DATIFW010000186.1, read on the forward strand.
CCCGACCTGAAACGCCTTCGAGATCTTCACGCGGCCCTCCAGATGGCCCTCCACGAGGACGTCTTCATCCCCGAGGAGCTCTCCCTTGAACCGGATCCCGGGACCGATGAATGACGAGCGGGGCTCCGGGTCTTCACGGCGCGGGGGCGCCGGTCCGCCGCTCTTGCCGAAGATCGCCATCGCGCGGCGGCGAGTCTAACCGGGGGGAGGCGCCGCCGCCACCGGAAGCGCGCTTCACGTCGCGAGATGGATCCGCTTGATGTAAGCCATCTCCTCGAGCTTGTCGGTGGAGCCGTTGAGACCGCTGTCACGGATCCCGCCGATCGGGAGCGAGAGGTCGCTGTAGAGCGGCCCCTCGTTGATCATGACCCTCCCGGCCGCAAGCTCCCTGCCGACGGCCGACGCCGCAGAGGACTCTCCGAAGACGCTCGCTCCGAGCCCGTAAGGCCCGTCGTTGGCCAGAGAAATCGCTTCCTCGACGGAGTCGAAGACGACGAACGAGCGAACGGGAGCGAAGGATTCCTCGGTCCACAGGAAGGGCTTTTCCTCCTCGCTCAGGCCCAGAATCTGCGCCTTCTCGAATTCGATCAGAGTCGGAGTGAAGAACGGGACCTCGGCCCGACCCCCGATGAGAAGGATGCCGCCTTTCTCCAGGGCCTCGCGAACCTGGTAGGTCGCGATGTCGAGGCTCTCGTGCTTTCCGATGGGACCGATGTCCGTCTCCTCGTCGCGCGGGTCGCCCATCTTCAGGTGGCGGATTCCCTCGATGAGGCGCTCCCGGAAGTCCGAAGAGATCGAGCGCTGCACGAGGAATCGCTTGGCGGCGATGCAGAGCTGCCCGCTGTGCGCGAAGCCACCGAGGAGCCCGGCGGCGGCCGCCTGGTTCAGGTCCGCGCTTTCCAGCACGATGAACGGGTCGTTTCCCGCCAGCTCGGGAACGTACTTTTTCATCCTTCCGCCCACGTGGAGCATGCATTCGCCGAGAGTCTTCTTCGTTCTCTGGAGGTAAGAGCCCATCTTGATCAGGTTGTCCTTGCCGACCGGGCTGGATGCGTAGTGGACAAGGACGTCGACCTCGGGGTTCTCGATGAACTCCCACGCGGCGTCCTCCCCCGGGCAGGTGGAGAACTGGACGCTCTCGGCCGGACACCCCGCCTCGACGGCGATCTGGACGAGCCGCTGGCAGATGAGCGGGACCAGGCTCGAAGGCTTCTCCACGACAGAGTTACCGGCCCCGAGGGCGCAGAGCATCGTGTAAAGCGGCACGACGAGAGGCGTGTTGCGCGGCGGGAGGACTCCCACCACGCCGTACGGCTCGCGGGTGAGGAAGTTCCTTCCCGAAGCGGCGGGGAGCTCCCGCGGCTTCAGGAGCTCCAGCCGGCGCTCGAGGTTCGTCGCGCTCGCGATGGCCCTGCCCATCTCCCACCGCGCGAACTTGCGGGGCTGGCCGCCCTCGCGAACCATCAGCTCCTCGAGCTCGGCGCGGCGCTCTTCCAGACGCACGGCGATGCGGCGCCCGAGCTCGGCGCGCTCTTCGAAGCTGGTCCTCTTGACGGCTCCTTTTGCCTGGAACGCCCGATGGATCTTCGCGCGCAGGTCCCGGCGCGTGTCCTCCTGCACCTCGCCGATCACCTCGCCCGTGTACTTGTCGCGGATCTCGGACGTTCTGAGCGCCGGCATTTTCGTCGCAGGTCGTCGACGAACCCGTTCGGCTACTTTCCAGGCTGCGGCGGAGGCGGGGCAATCACCGGGTCAGGCACCAGGTTCCGCACCGGCGGGATGGATCCCAGATAGGCCCAGATCGCCTTCAGATCCTGGTCCGTAGCCTGCGCGTAATTGGGCCAGGGCATGGGTGGCAGGATCGGACGGGCCGTGCCGATGTGCTTGCCGGTCCTCATGGCCTTGATGAAGAGCTCCTCGGTCCAAAGGCCGGGTACACCGAGACCAGTCAGGGTGTCGGGCGTGAGGTTCGGCGAGTAGCTGATGCCCCACGGTCCGGCCCAGGCGGTCAGGTCTCCGCTCACGCCGATATTCCAGGGACTCGACGGCGAGACCTGCGGGGGCGCCGGCAGCTTTGGGTCCTGCGGGTGGCCGGAGAGCAAGCGCGACATGTCGGGCTCGGGACCGCCCGGGCCCATCTTCTTCGGTGTGTGGCAGTCGTTGCAGCCGCCGAGGATGGTGAGGTACTTGCCTCGTTCCACCATGCTTTTGGAACCGGCGGCGGGCTTGGAGGCCGCGGTCCCGGCGGCAGGCCTCGCGGGCTTCGTGTCGTCCGCCGCGGCGGGGATTGCGAGCACGAGGGCGAGAGAGGCCGGCAGAATTTTGAGTGTCTTCATAGATCGCCCTTCCTTTTTGTCGTTCGGCGGCACGGAAAATAGCACGCGACAATGCCGACAGGGCCAGAGCGTGCCGGCGACGAGCATGCATTCCCGGGCCTCGCGCGAGCGCTCACTCCGGCCGGAAAAGCGCGGCGGCATTGTCGAAGAGGATCTTCCGCCGCACCGCGTCCGAGAGAGGAAGCGCGAGGAAGTCCTCGACGTTCCGGCGCATCGAGCGGACTCCCTTCGAAGGCCAGTCGGTTCCCCACAGGACGCGGTCGGCGATCTCCGAGATCCGGGGAAGCACCTCGAGGAGCTTGCGCGGCGGGATCCCCGAGATGTCGAGCAGGACGTTCGGATGGCGTCTCGCGAGGAAGAACGCCGTTTCGTACCAGAGGGGACGGCCGGCGTGACAGAGGACGAGAGTCGTCGCGGGAAAGTCGACCGCGACGTCGTCGCACGCCATCGGATCCGCGTAGACGTTGCGGGCGCCGGGAAAGATGGACGTTCCCGTGTGGATCAGGACCGGGCGCTTCGCCTCGCCCGCGAGGCGGTAGACGTGCGCGAGCGAGGGGCAGTCGCTCCGGTAGGCGTTCGCGGCCATCTCCATGTGGGGCGGGTGAAGCTTGATCGCGCCGAGGCGGTAATCCTCGAGGAGCTTCTTCATCTCCTGGGCGACGTCGCGAGAGTGGCGCGGGTGAAGCCCTCCCACCGGGACGAGCCGGTCACGGTGGCCTTCCACGTAGCGCGAGACCCAGGGGTTCACCATGTCGGTGATCCCGAGGACATCGGGAGCCACCGAGTTGATGAGAGCCGCCCGGGCGATCCCCTCGGCGTCCATCGCTCGGAGGAGCTCGTCCGCGGAGCTCATGACCCGCCTGAGGAGGTCGAGATCGTCCCGCCCGTCCAGCATCACGCGGCGGGCGCTTTCGTTCATCCGGTCGTGCGGCCCGATGTGGATGTGCGCGTCGAAAATCGGGACGGCGAGGGACACGCGCGGGATGATAGCGAACCCCTCCCCGCCGCCATTGCGGTGATAACATCAGCGGCACGCTGACGCCCCGGGCGGGTAGGCACGACGTCCGCTTTCATGCGAACCCTTTTCCTGCCGCCGACCTATCAGGACTCCGCGGAATCCGGCCGTCTCATCCTCAGGGACGGGTCTACCGCGTTCATTCGCCCGTCGGAGCCGGGAGACCTCGACGCGATGCGCGAGTTCTTCCACCAGCTCTCGCCGGAGTCGAAGCGACGCCGCTTCTTCTCGGCCGCAGACCCGGCGGAGACTCTGCTCAGAAAGCAATGCGATTCGTCCAATCCCCGGGCCCAGCTCACGCTGATCGTGAGCCGGGTCGTCGAAGGGACCTCCCGGATCATCGCGACCGGCTCGTACGTCGCGCGCGACGAGGCGAGCGCCGAAGTCGCCTTCGCTGTGGACGACGAGTTCCAGGGAAAGGGCCTCGGAGGCCTTCTGCTCGAGCGTCTGGCCCTCCTCGCGGCACGGCACGGCTTCGTCCGTTTCTGGGCCCTGACCCTGCTCGGAAACCAGATGATGCTGGAGACCTTCCGGCAGTCCGGCTTTCCGATTCACTCGAGAATCGAGGATGAATCCGTCGAGATCGATTTTTCCGTCGCGCCGAGCGAGGACAGCGTCAGCCGTTCGGAGATAAGGGATCGGGTCTTCACGACGGCCTCGCTTCACCCCTTTTTCAAGCCTCGGTCCATCGCGGTCGTCGGCGCGTCCCGCGACACCTCCGCCATCGGATTGCGCATTCTCGAAGCGCTATCCAAGGGAGGATTCACCGACCCGATCTACACGGCGAGCCCGGCCCTGCCATCCATCGCGCCCTGGCCGGCATACGCCTCGGCACGGCAGCTCCCACATGGCACGGACCTCGCCATCATGGTTGCGCCGCGCGACGCGGTGTTGGAAGCGGTGGACGACTGCGCCGCCGCGGGCATCCGGGCGCTCGTCGTGGTCACGGCCGGGTTCGCGGAGGCTGGCGACGAGGGCCGCGCCCTGCAGGAGAAGCTCCTCGAGAAGGTCCGAGGCCACGGGATGCGCGTGGTCGGGCCCAACTCCATGGGACTCTTGAATACCGACCCGTCCGTTCGGCTCAACGCCTCGGTCTCCCCGACTCTTCCGCCGGGCGGGACCGTCGCGATGCTGTCCCAGAGCGGCGCGTTGGGCCTGGCCATGCTGGTTCTCGCGCGGCAGCGCCACCTCGGCATTTCGACATTCATCAGCGTGGGCAACAAGGCCGACATCTCCGGCAACGACCTTCTCCAGTACTGGGAGGGGGACGAGGCGACGCGGGTCATCCTTCTTTACCTCGAGTCGTTCGGAAATCCGCGCCGGTTCGCGCGGATCGCCCGGACCGTGAGCCGAGGCAAGCCGATCGTGGTCGTGAAGCCGGGGCGTCGGGCCGCGAGTCTGGAAGCCGCATCGGGCGCCCCGGTTCTCGTCGCGGACGACACCGCCGTGGATGCGCTCTTCCGCCAGACGGGTGTCATCCGCGCCGAGACGCTGGACGAGATGTTCGATCTCGCCTCCGCCCTCGACCGGCAGCCCCTGCCGGCCGGGCGCCGCGTGGCGATCCTCTCGGACCGGAGCGGCCCCGGGATCCTCTGCGCGGGCGCCTGCGAGGCCGCCCGGCTGTCCGTTCCTCCGCTCTCCGACTCGACGGCACGCCGGCTCGAAGCCTTCCTTCCGGCGGGAGCGGCGATCGGGAATCCGCTGGAGCTGTCCGCTACAGCCACGGCGGACGAGTACGCGCGAGCGCTCGAGTCTCTCCTCCTCGATCGCGACGCGGACTCCGTCATTGCGATCCAGACTCCCCTCGACGCGGACGAATCGGCCGCGATGCTGGAAGCGATACGGCATGGCACGGCTGCAGGGCGCGCAGCGGGTGGCGCCGGCAAGCCCGTATTGGCCTGCCTCGTCGCGAAAGACGACGCCAGCGGGCCGATCGAGCTCGACGGCGAGAGCATTCCGACTTACGCATACCCGGAATCGGCCGCGCGCGTCCTCGGCAAGGTCGCCACGTACGCGGTGTGGCGAGCGGGCCCGCACGGGATCGTGCCCGACTTCGACGACATCGACCCCGCCTCCGCACGCGGAACCTGCCGGTGGGCGATCGAGGAGCGCGGCGCAGGCTGGCTCACCGCCGACGAGGCGAGAGCGGTCCTTCGGGCGATGCGTCTTCCCGTCGCTCCGGGAGGGGTCGCCCTGACGGCCGACGAGGCCGCCAGGGTGGCCCGGAGGATCGGGTTCCCGGTCGCCGTGAAGTCGGCCAGCCCCCGGGTTTTTCACAAGACCGAAAAAGGGGCCGTCCATCTGAACCTGACCAACGAGGCCTCTGTCCGGAGAGCTTTCGAGGTGATCCGCGATTCCCTCGAGACCGAGGGCAGCTTCCTCGCGAAGGAAGGTGTTCTCGTGCAGCCGATGGTCAAGAACGACGTCGAGGTGACGGTCGGCATGTTCGAGGACCCCTCCTTCGGGCCTCTGATCGCATTCGGGCTCGGCGGAATTCACGTCGAGGCGATCGCGGACCCGGCCGTGCGCGTGACACCTTTGACCGATCGCGCGGCCGCCGCCATGGTGCGTGAGACGCGCGGCTATCCCCTGCTCGCGGGCTACCGCGGGTACCCGCCCGCCGACATCGACGCGATCCACGACGTCCTCCTGCGCGTCTCCCGCCTCGTCGAGGAAGTCCCCGACATCACCGAGCTCGAGCTCAGCCCGATCTTCGTGGGGTCTCCCTCCGAGGGCTGCCGTATCCTCGACTCTCGAATCCGCGTGGCGCTCCCCCAGAAGGGACGGGCCGCCCGTTACACGACGACGGCGCCGGCGCTCGCGCGCGGCACGGACGCCCAGGTCTCGAAGACGACTGTCGAAGGAGCATCACATGACCGAGTCCGCTGATCACGAATGGCTCTGCCGGAGAATCCTCGAGAACAGCCCGATGGCGATCATGTTCGCGGACCGCGAGGGGAAG
>DATIFW010000187.1:0-8119 GCA_035455045.1 Thermoanaerobaculia bacterium
GCAGGAGAGGTTGATCTCGCCGACGACGCGTCGGCCGAGGTGCGGGGAGGACCCCGGCCCTTCGACGACGCCGACGAACTCGTGCCCCGGGATCCCCGAGAAGCCGTGGTACCCGCGCTTCAGCTCGACGTCCGTGTTGCAGATCCCGGAGAGCAGGACACGGACGAGGGCGAAGCCCGGCCGCGTCGCGGGCCGCCGTGCCTCGCGGACGGCGGCACGGCCTCGGTCGAAGACGAGCGCGCGCACGTCAGCCGCCGCGCTTCTTCGTCGCGGCGTCGAACGGGCGGCGGAAGAGCCCGAAGAGCTCGCGCCGCGAGACCGGCCGGGGAGCGTGCGCGGGCTCGCGCCGGGACTCTTCGGCGAGGCGCAGGGCACGCCCGGCCTCTTCGGGGTACTGGCGCGCCCGCACGATCTCCCAGGCGATCTCGCTCACTCCGAGCTGCGGCGAATAGCCGAGAAGCTGCCAGGCTTTCTCGAGGTCTGCGACGCGCGGGGGGCGCGTCGACTCTCCGGAAACCGAGATGCGGACTTCCCGGGCTGCGCGCAACGCGAGCGCCCGAACGAGTTCGGAAGGACGAACGCCGAGTCCGGAACCGAGATTCACGGTCTCGCCGAGCGGCCTCCGCGCGATCGAGAAGAGGATGCCTCGGACGATGTCCTCGGTGTGCACGAAGTCGCGCGGCGCGTCGTCGGGGAGTACGACCTCGTCGCCGCCGAAGAGCGCCTCCAGCGCGTCGAGCGGAAAGCGTGCCGGAGAGACGCTCGGGCCGACGGCGGAAAACACGCGAAGGTTGACGAAGGGGATGCCGGAGGCGAGAAGAGCTTCCTCCTCCGCGGCTTTCGCGACGAGGTCGACGTTTTCGCCGGGCTCCAGGGCCTCGTCCTCCTTTGCGCGCTGTCCCGTCTCGTCGCGCGGCCCGTAGAGCCGCCCCTCCGAGAGTTGGACGAAGACCCCGATCCCGGCGCCGCGGACGCTCTCGAGGAGCGGCCCGAGCCCGGGGCCGTCCGGCGGAAGGAGCATGGCGTTCACGACGGACGAGGGCCGATGCTCGGCGAGGGCGCCCGCGAGGAACTCGGGATCGGCCGCGTCGCCCCGCACCACGGCGGCGCGCGGGTGGCGGGAGAACGCGGCGACGCGCTCTTCCTTCACGGCCCGACCGTCTCCGGCGTCGTCGAACGTGTCCACGAGAACGACGCCCTCGCCGGTGCCGAGGAGCCTCCGCACGACCGCGGACCCGAGGAAGCCGGCCCCACCGGCGACGAGGACGAGGCTCACGGGGTGGGTTGAGGCGTGGCCGCGAGGTGCTTCTGGGCCTCGTCGTAACGCTTCTGGATGCCCGACCTCTGCCGGTCGCGGACGAGCCAGCGCAGGAGCTTGCTCTGGTTGATCCCCACGAGAATGTCGTCGATCGCGTCCGCGACGGCCGGATCCGCGATGAGCTTGCCGGCCGTCCCCTCCTTGGAGTCGAGCTTCGTGGCGACGTTCGCGAGGTGGGACGAGAGCCTCTTGAGGTCGCCGAGGAATTCCTTCGAGAAGTCGCTGTCGGAAACGAGCTGCCCGAGGAGGCCGTTTCCCGCTTTCAGGTCCTTCGAAAAGGATGCGAGCCCCTCCGCGGTGATTTGCAGCGAGTCGACCATCGCGAAGAACTTCCTCTTCCCCTCCGGGTCGGAAAGCAGCGCGGGCACGAGGCCCTCGCCGGTCTCCGTGCCCTTCTCGACCGTCGCGAGGATCCGGTGCAGCGAAGCGGACGCCGAGGAGAGCTCGCCGAGCACGGTGTCGGCCGTCTTTTCGTCGGTCAGGAGGCGCCCGACGAGGCCCTTGCCCTGGCGCACGTCCTTCATCAGGGCGCTCAGACTGTCGAGCGTCTGCCGGAGCGAGCGCGAGAGAGCCTGGCCGCTCTCCGACTCCGAGGTGATCTCTCCGAGGAAGCCTTCGCCCTTCTCGGTGCGGCCCAGGATGTTCTTGAGCGACTTCGAGATCGCGACGACGTTGTCGACGAGGTCGCCGGAGCCGGCCAGGATCTTCTCGAGCTCCGCGCCCCGGAAGGCGATAATCTCGTGGTCGGGCTCGAGATCGGGCTTGTCGGTGGAGCCCGGCGTCACCTCGAGGTACTTGTCGCCGAGGAGCCCGATCGTCTTGATCTCGGCGCGGCTGTCGGTCTTGACGAGGTGCTGGTACTTGCGCTCGATGTCGAAGTGGATCGTGACGTCCTGGCCCGGCACGCGGGGCACCTCGATGCTCCGGACGGCGCCCACGATCACGCCCGCGAGGCGCACCTGGTTTCCGGCCACGATGCCCTGCGTGTTCGGAAAACGGGCGAAATAGGACGTACGGCTCACGAAGAACCCCTTCGTGCCGCCGATGAAGAGGATGGCTCCCGCGAGCAGCACGAACGCGGCGAAGAGGATCACCCCGACGCGTGTCTTGGTCCTGACGTCGGCTCTCAAGGCGGACCTCCCTTCGGCGGGCTCAATTCCGGCGATTCCCCCGCGGCGAGAAAGGCGTGCAGGTCGGGGATCTGGGAAGCACGCGCCTCCTCCGGAGTCCCGATGAAATCGAAGCGGCCGTTCTTGAGGAAGGCGATGCGGTCGGCCACGAAGAGCGCCGAGACGATGTCGTGGGTCACGACGACGGAGGTCGTCGAGAGGCGCTCGTTCAGGTCGACGATGAGGCGGTTGATCGTCATCGACGTCACGGGGTCGAGGCCCGTCGTGGGTTCGTCGTAGAGGAGGATGTCGGGCTTGAGCGCGACCGTGCGGGCGAGCGAGACGCGTTTCTTCATCCCGCCCGAGAGGGAGGAGGGGAGAAGGCGTTCGACGTCGCGCCCGAGGTTCACGAAGCCCAGCACTTCGCCCACGCGGGCGCTGATCTGCTCCTCGGACCAGCGCGTGTGCTCGCGCAGGGCGAAGGCGATGTTCTCGAAGACCGTCATCGAGTCGAACAGCGCGCCGCCCTGGAAGAGCATCCCGATCTTCTTGCGCACCGGCACGAGCTGCTCTTCGGGGAGCCGCGAGATCTCCACGCCCTCCACCCAGACCTCACCCGAGTCGGGCTGCTCGAGGCCGTTCATGTGCCGTAGCGAGACGGACTTCCCGGTCCCGGAGCCTCCCAGGATGACCAGGACCTCTCCACTCCGGACGGTGAGGTCGACCTCGTCGAGGACGCGGCGCGAGCTGTATTTCTTCAGGACACGCTTGAATTCGATGATGGGAGTGCCCGCCGGCTGGTCTGCCTTCACGAACCTCATGACGGCCGTCTCGCTGATCTTCACTTGAGCCCCAGCGGCAGGACGAGGAAGAGCTTCGTGAGGAAGAAATCGGACATGAGGACCACGATCGACGCGACGACGACGGCGATCGTCGTGGCGCGTCCGACCCCGTCCGCTCCTCCCGAGGCGTTCAATCCGTTGTAGCAGCCGATCATCGCGATCTCGAAGCCGAAGAACGGCGTCTTGAAGAGCCCGTGCAGCACGTCGCTCACGTGGACGGACCCCTGGATGGTCGAGAGATAGAAGGCGGCGCCGACCTTCACTTCCACGACCGCGATGAAGAGGCCCCCCACCATTCCGAGAAAGTCGGCGAGCAGCGTGAGGACCGGCAGCATGATCGTGATCGCCACCACGCGCGGCAGCACGAGCTTCCGGATCGGCGAGGCGCCGAGGGCCCGCATCGCGTCCACCTGCTCGGTGACTGACATCGTGCCGAGCTCGGCCGTGATTCCCGCTCCGACCCGGGCCGCGACCATGAGGGCGGTGAGAGTCGGCCCGAGCTCGCGGCAGATCGACAGGACCACGACGCGGCCGACGAAGAGCTTCCCGCCGAACTGCGCGAGAGCGTAAGAGGTCTGGAGCGCGAGGACCATGCCCGTGAAGAGCGCGGTGAGGTTCGTGATGGAGATCGACTGGACGCCGAGCGCGTCCATCTGGCGGATGATCTCGGAGGTCTCCCACCGGCCCCGCGCCTGCCGGACGAGCTGGACCGTCATCTCCGCGACGCCTCCGAGGTGAAAGGACACGTTCTGGATCCAGCGGCGCACGCGCGCGAGCTTCCAGAGCGGCTGTTTCAGAACCGCGACGTACTGCGTCGTGGAGTCGAACTGCGCCACGGACCCATTCTACGGGCCCGCTAGACTCCTTCCACATGGAGCTCCTCAGAGACCTCGCGGTGTCCCTCTGGAGCTGGTTGGTGATCGCGCTCCTGACGGCGGCGTTCGGCTCTCTGGCGATCCTGACGGCCTGGATCCCGCCCCGGGGCCGCATGTACCTCTTCTGGGCGCGTGCCTGGGCCCGGTCGATCCTCTTCTTCACCGGCGTGCCCGCGACGATCGAGATCTCGCACGACGCGGCGGCCCTCCCTCAGGCGATCTACATGTCGAACCACGAATCGGGGATCGACATCCTCCTCCTGCTCCTCGTGATCCCTCAGGACGTCCGGTTCCTCGCGAAGCGGTCTCTCTTCTGGATTCCGTTCATGGGCTGGTCGATGTGGCTCGCGGGCTTCGTGCCCGTCGATCGGAAGCGGACCGACAAGGCGAAGGACGTCCTCTCGGAGCTCGACGAACGCCTCGCGAAAGGCACGTCCATTCTCGTCTTCCCCGAGGGCACGCGGTCCCGCGACGGAACCTTGGGCCCGTTCAAGAAGTCAGGTTTCCTGACGGCGCTGAAATCCGGAGTGCCGATCGTGCCCGTGGGCGTCTCGGGAGCCCGGGCCGTCCTCGGAGCGCAGGGAATGATCGTCAAGCGCGGCCCCGTCCGGGTGCGGGCGGGGCATCCCATCCCCACCCGCGACCTCGGTGTCAAGGACCGCCCGACGTTGATGAAGGACGTTCGGGCCGAGATCCTCCGGCTTTCGGGAGCCCCGGAGGCGTTCCCGGCCCCCGGTTCGAGGGCTGACGGGTGAAGCGGAGAAGTTCTCCGTCCAGCGACCGGGCGAGTCGCTCCGACCGGTAACCGGAAGCGCCGAGGAACTCCCGGATGTGGACGTGAGCGGCGCAGCATTTCACCTCGAGATGGGTGGCCAGGTAGAGCACGCGTTCGGGCTTTTGCGAGACGAGCTCTTCGAGGGCCGGATCGAGAACTTCGGGGTGGTCTTCGTAGCCCAGCCGGCCGGGAAGGGTGATGGAGCGGTCTCTGAGGAGTCGCGATTCGAAACGCGTCCCGTAGTAATCCACCGGAACCAGGCGGACGGGCCAGTCGCCGTAATAGCCCGCGGCCCAGTTCGCGTGAGGGTAGATGAGCACGGTGTCTCCGGGCTCTGATTCGGCCCTGAGCGACCGGACGAGCCGGGCGTCCTCGACCACCGGGTACTCGACGCGCGAGCTGGAGGTCAGGACGACGGCCGCGGCGAGGAATGCCGGAACCCCCTCTCGCACGACCGCCCGGCGCGCGCGCTTCATCGGCATGGAGATCGTGCCCGCTGCGACGAGCGCGACCAGCGGGTAGGCGAACGCGGTCGTCCGGCCGTCCACCGGATAGAGGCGCATCGCGGCGGCGGCGCAAAAGGCTGCCCAGAGAGCTCCGAGGAGCCCGGCGGCGAGGCGCGTGCCCCGATTGACGAGGAGGAGGACGAAACCCAGCAGCCCGAGTATTCCGAGCGCCCCGAAGCCTCTCGGAAAGGAGCTCGCGAAGACGAGAATGGTGCGCGACACGATGAAGGCGACCGCCGCGGCAGGATCGTGGAGAGGCACGAAGCTCCCCTCCCAGTAGTTCGTGAGCGCCTGGTTCGACTGCCCATAGACGAGAAAGAACCCGAAGAAGAGGTCGGCCGCGAGGAAGGCCGCGGCGATTCCCACCAGCGCGCCTCTCTTCCGCGTGGAACCGACCGACGCGAGGAACGCCCCGGCGAAGCCGACCGCTCCGACGAGAGCGGCGGGGTAGGAAAAGAGGACGGCGAGCGAAGCGAGGAGGGCGAGTCGCCCGAGGCGGCGGGCCGAAGGCTCGGACAGGCACCGCTCGGTTGCGGCGACGAGGACGAGCGAGAGAAGCGCGTCCGTGGCGTACGGTTTCACCCGTACGGCGAAGGCGGAATGGGCCGGGTTCAGGGCGAGGAGCACCGCGGCGAGGATGCCGCCGGCGAGACCCCCCGCTCTTCGTCGAACGAGCCACGCGCCGAGAGGAACGAGAGCAAGCGACGCCGCGAACGGGAGAAGTTGAAGCGAAAGCTCGGCGCCCGGCAGGAGACGGCGCGCGAACGCGAGGAGGACGAGGAATCCGACGGGGTGGGGCGGCCTGATCGCCAGGAGGTCGGAAAGGGAGGCGTCCCGCGCGAGTACCGCAACCCAGGCGTCGTCGAGGTAGAGCGAGGACGGCGCGAGCCCCGGCAACCGCAGGGAAAGGGCGAGAAGAACGACCGCAGCGATCGCCCCCCAGAAAAGAGCTCCCTCCCTCGAGTTCGCGGCCGGTCCGAGCCACCAGGACGGGACGCGCTCCCGGGCTCCTTCGGTTGACAACGCGGCGAGTATGGCACGGTCGCAACGTGCCATTGAATCACTTGCATCACGGCATGGCGCGCCGGCCGGCGCGACGTTGAAGGGGGGGATTTCGATGAAAGCGCATGCACATGCCGTCAAACAGCCATTCTCGGTTCTCCACATCGACTTTCACGCGCACCCGGCGTTCTGGAAGGGCCTTCTCGCCGTTCTGCTGGGCGTCATCGTCGCCCTGCTGCCCGTCCCGGCCGGCCTCAAGCCAGCGGCGTGGTACTTCTTCGCGCTTTTCTGCGCGGTCGTAGTCGGACTCGTGCTCGAGCCGATTCCTGCCGCCGCCGTGGGGCTGACCGGCGTCGCCTTCGCGACCGTAACCGGGCTCGTGGAAACGAAGCCGGCGGATTCGATCCGATGGGCCCTGTCGGGCTTCTCGAACACGACGGTGTGGCTGATCTTCGCCGCGTTCATGTTCGCGCTCGGTTATGAGAAGTCCGGCCTCGGCCGGCGCCTCGCGCTCTCGCTCGTCAAGAAGATGGGGAAATCGAGTCTCGGTCTGGGCTACGCGACCGCCTTCTCCGACGTCATCCTGGCGCCCTTCACGCCCTCGAACACGGCTCGATCCGGCGGGACGATCTTCCCCGTCATCCGGAACATTCCGGGGCTCTACGGCTCGGAGCCCGGGGAGACGTCGCGGCGTCTCGGCGGGCCGCTCATGTGGACCGCGCTGGCAACGACCTGCGTCACGAGCTCGATGTTCATGACGGGGCTCGCCCCGAACCTCCTCGCGCTCGAGATCGTCAAGAAGACGGCGAAGGTGGACGTGTCGTGGTCCGCGTGGCTCGTCGGCTTCCTGCCGGTCGGCATCCTCCTCGTCGCGGTGCTGCCATATCTCGTCTCGAAGATCTATCCCCCGGACGTGAAGAGGAGCACCGACGTGCCGGACTGGGCCGGCCGCGAGCTCGGCACGATGGGGCGCGTCTCGCGGAACGAGATCCTGATGGCCCTTCTCGCCGTCGGCGCGCTGGGCTTCTGGATCTTGGGCGGCAAGATCGTGGACGCGACGGCCGTCGCCTTCGCCGCGATCGCGGTCATGGTGATCGCGGGAATCGTCAAGTGGGACGACGTCATCGCGAACAAGAGCGCCTGGAACGTCCTCGTCTGGTTCGCGACTCTCGTCGCGCTCGCGGACGGGCTGAACCGGGTGGGCTTCGTGACGTGGTTCGCGAAGCGCGCGGCCGCGCCCCTCGCGGGCCTGCCCCCGCTGTGGGTGATGGTTCTCCTTGCCGTCCTCTTTTTCGTGATCCACTACATGTTCGCGAGCATCACGGCGCACGTCACCGCGGTCATGCCCGTCCTCCTGGCCGCCGGAATCGCTGTTCCCGGCGTCGACCCGCGTCTCTTCGCCCTGCTCCTGTGCTACACGCTCGGGATCATGGGCATCCTGACGCCCTACGCGACCGGGCCGTCTCCCGTCTACTTCGGAAGCGGCTACGTCCCGCGCAAGGATTTCTGGAGACTCGGCGCGATCTTCGGGCTCATCTACCTCGTCGCGCTCCTCGCGATCGGCATCCCCTGGATGCTCTACATCAAGCCCTGAAAGAGAGGGACCGGGATTCGGATTTTTCTGATATTCGGGGCTGCTCACGCAGCCCCGATAGAAGGAATCTCCTTCCCGGATGTCCGGTGTCAAGGGTC
>DATIFW010000188.1:0-4482 GCA_035455045.1 Thermoanaerobaculia bacterium
CGACGTGCTCGAGCACGTCCAGCAGAAGCACGGCGTCGAAGCTCTCGCCCCCGCAAGGAAGGTGAACGGCGTCTGCGTTGAGCATGCCGAGACGCCCGGCCGAAGGCCGCGCCGCGCGCAGGGCTTCGGAGCGCCTGTCCAGGCCGACGACGACGAGGCCTTCCGACGAGATTCGAGCGGCCTCGGATCCCGTCCCGCACCCGACGTCGAGCAGCCGGCCGGCGCTCCGACGGAGGTACTTCCTCCGCAGGCGGTCGAAAAGCGCCCGCCGCCCCGCGAACCAGAAGTGCCGGCCTTCGATGACGGAAAGTCGGGCCAGTCGGTCAGAACGAAACTCATTCGGCATTCGCGCTGGCAGGCTAGCATTCCTCTTCGGCCGTACGAACCCCCTTCGCGTTGGCTCTCGACACTTCTCAGGAGCATTTCATGCGTCCCCCAAGCCCTGTCGCACGCCGGATCCTGTCCGCCCTCCTCGGCCTCGCCATCACGGCGCCCGCCCGCGCCGTCACCCTTCCGCCCGGCTTCGGGGACTCGCTCGTCGCGACCGTGGGCGCGCCGACGGCTCTCGCTTTCACGCCCGACGGGCGGCTCCTGATCGCGACGCAGGGCGGAACGCTGCGGGTCGTGCAGGGCGGCGTGCTGCTCCCGACACCCGCGCTCTCCCTCGGTTC
Organism: Thermoanaerobaculia bacterium; assembly: GCA_035455045.1. Classification (GTDB taxonomy): domain Bacteria; phylum Acidobacteriota; class Thermoanaerobaculia; order UBA5066; family UBA5066; genus Fen-183. The sequence goes on from DATIFW010000188.1 coordinate 672, forward strand.
AGCCGTCTGCTCGAACGGCGAGCGCGGTCTCCTCGGCGTGGCGGTGGATCCCCAGTTCACGACCAACCACTTCATCTATCTCTTCTACACGTTCAACAAGAACGCCCTGGGCTGCCCGTCCCTCAACACGACGACGCCCGTGGAGCGGATCTCCCGCTTCACGCTGGATGTCCCCACGGCGAACGTGATCGACCCGGCGACACAGCTCGTCCTCCTCGACAACGTCCTGAACTTCGCGGGGAACCACAATGGCGGCCAGCTGAGGGTCGGGCCGGACGGCTACCTCTACGCGGGAATCGGTGACGGCGGGTGCGATTACGCGGGCGACAGCGGCTGCGCGGGCGCGAACGACGCCTCGCGCGACCGGAACATCCTGAACGGGAAGATCCTCCGCATCGCGCGAGACGGCTCCGTGCCCCCCACGAACCCGTTCCTGGGCGCGGGCACGGCGCGGTGCAACGTCGGGCCCTCGGCGCCGGGCACGATTTGCCAGGAGACGTTTCTCTGGGGTCTCCGCAACCCGTTCCGGTTCGCATTCCGCCCGAGCGACAACGCCCTCTTCGTGAACGACGTCGGGGAGGGCTCCTTCGAAGAGATCGATCTCGCCCAGGCCGGCGGCGACTACGGCTGGCCTTGCCGCGAGGGCGCGCACACGGCCCTCACCACGAACCATTGCAGCCCGACACCTCCGAACATGCTCGACCCCTTCTTCGAGTACCCGCACGGGACGATCCCGGGCACCTCCACGACGGGCTGCGGGTCGATCACGGGAGGAGCGTGGGTGCCCGCGGGAGCGTGGCCGTCCGTCTACGACGGGACGTACCTCTTCGCGGACTTCAACTGCGGGGCGATCGCCCGGCTCACGCCGGGCGCCCCGTCGACGGCATCCGACTTCGCGACGGGGCTCGGGCTACAAAGCGTCGTCGAGCTGCTCTTCGGCCCCTCACCCACCGGGACGTCGCTCTACTACACGACGTACGCGGCAGGCGGACAGGTGCGCCGGATCGACTTCGCGGCCCCGCCGCCCGCCGCGACGTTCAGGACGCTGACGCCGTGCCGCGCGATCGACACGCGACGCGCGAACGGGCCCACGGGCGGGCCGGCCCTCCAGGCGAACCTCGCGCGCACCTTCCCGATCGCGGGAGCGTGCGGCGTACCGCCGGCGGCCGTGGCCGTGGCCGCGAACGTGACCGTGACCGGCTCGAGCGCCGCGGGGTCCTTGCGGATCGGTCCGGCTGGGACGACGCCGTCGCTCGACACGCTCCCGTTCCCCGCGGGTTCCACGAAGGCGGACAACGCCGTTCTCGGTCTCTTCGGGACGCCGGCCGGCAGCGTGACGGTCGTCTCCGGATTCGCCTCCGGAACCGTCCACCTCGTCGTCGACGTGACGGGTTACTGGCAGTAGGTCACCTCTCACCACGCCACGGTGACGGCATATCGCGCGATCTGCTCGTCTCCACTCACGAGGATGAGGTCCTCGATCTGGGCCTGCGCGACGAGCATCCTGTCGAACGGATCGCCGTGATGGTCGGGCAACGTCGAGACGCGTAGCGCGTGCCGGAGGTGAACCGGGAGAACCTGAAAGCCGTTGACCGCCAGGTGCTCCGTCACGAATTCCTCGAGGTTCTCTGCCAGCCGCAGACGGCCGATGCTCGTCTTGATCGCGAGCTCCCACGCGCTCGCGGCACTCAGGAAGACCTCGTTGCGCCCCGCGGAGATCAACTTTCGCGCTTTCGCCGGCAGTCTCGGATCGTCCCCGATCCACCAGAGGAACGCGTGCGTGTCGAGAAGCAGCCTCACGACCCGAAGAAACGTCGGAGTCTGGCCGGGAGCGGGGCGTCGAAGTTCTCCTTCATCGTGAACCGGCCGCGCGCGCTTCCAGGTTCCCGGCGCGCGGTGTGGTCCGAAAACGGTACGAGGCGCGCCACGGGGCGGCCCGCCTTCCCGATCACGATCTCCTCGCCCTGGCTCAAGCGGACGAGAAGCTTCGAGAAATGGGTCTTCGCATCGTGGACGTTCACGACTCTCGCCATGGCGGAAATATGGACTAAGTGATGGACTAAGTCAAGGCGAGAAACGTCTGGACGTGTTGGCCGGCCGGGATGCCGACATCCTCCCCGGCTTACGCCGGGCTTCCCCCCTGCGCCCACGCGTGGTACGCGGCGCAGACCTCGTCGGCCGGGCCGTCCCTCACGACCTGCCCCTCGGAGATCCAGATCGCGCGCTGGCAGGATTCGACGACGTCCGTGAGGTTGTGCGAGACGAGGAGGAAGGTGCGCCCGTCCTCGCGGAGCGCGGCCATGCGGTCGCGGCACTTCGCGCGGAAGCGCTCGTCGCCGACGGCGAGCGCCTCGTCCACGAGGAGGATGTCGGGGTCCACGTCCGTCGCGACGGAGAAGGCGAGCCGCGCGGACATGCCCGTGGAATAGGTCCTGATCGGGGCGTCGAGGAACGCCTCGAGCTCTGCGAAGGCCGCGACGGCGTCCATCCGCTCGAGCATCTGCGCGCGCGAGAAGCCCATGAGCGCGCCCTGGAGGACGACGTTCTCGCGGCCCGTGAGCTCGCCGTGGAAGCCGAGGCCGAGCTCGAGGAGCGGCGCGACGCGCCCCCGCACGACGAGGCGGCCCTCCGTCGGCCGGAGCACGCGGGCGATGAGGCGGAAGAGGCTGCTCTTGCCCGCGCCGTTCGCGCCGATCACCCCCACGCGCTCGCCGCGCGCGACCGTGATGTTCACGTCGCGCAGGGCGACGAGCGTGTTGTGCTCCATGCGGCCCTGGAGCTTGCGCAGCGCGTATTCCTTGAAGGTGACGACGACCTCGCGCGGGATCCGGTAGCGCAGCGTGACGTGATCGATGAACACCGCGGGCCGGGTCGCGAGCACGGCCTCGACAACGGCGGGGTCAGTGGCGGGTGCCATAGTCCTCGATCTTCCAGGCGTAGAAGAGCCAGCCGAAGGCGAGCGACAGGACGCCCGCGAGCACCGAGAAGACGAGCGTGTTCGTCCCGGGCAGCCAGCCGTCGTAGATGGGCGCCCGGAACATCTCGACGAGATACGTCATCGGGTTGAGGCGCACGATGAGGCGGTACTTCGGCGCGAGGATCGCCGGCGTGTAGACGATGGGCGTGAGGAAGAACCACGTCGAGAGGACGACCAGGTACGTCTCTTTCACGTCCACGAAGCGCGAGGCCATCGTGAAGATCACGAGGCCGACGCCCGACGTGAAGAGGATGCCCGTCACGATCGAGACCGGCAGGAAGAGCCACGTCGCGTGGATAGGATGGCCGGTGGCGGCGATGATGAGGAAGAGCGGCACGAGCGTGTACAGGAGGTTCACGAGCGCGCCGCCGACGGCCGCCGCGACGAAGACCGACCGCGGCACGTAGACGCGCCGCGCGATCTCCGAGGCGTCCGCCGTGAGCGAGGCCGCGTGCGACGTGGCCTGGGCGAAGAACGTCCAGAAGACGGAGCCGGCGAGAAAGTACGCGGGATAGTTCGCGATCTGCTGTTTGAGAAGGGCCGAGAACGCGATCGTGAGCGCCACCATTGAGAGGAGCGGGCTCAGCATGCTCCACGCGACGCCGAGCACCGACCGCTTGTAGCGCACCTTGAGGTCGCGTTGGACGAGCTCGGCCACGAGATGGCGGTACTCCCAGAGAGCCTTCGCCTCCTCGAGGAAGAGAAAGCCGCGCCGGGCGGTGTCGTAGACGGGGGGCGCCTCCGCGTTCATCCGGAAAGGAGTCTAGCGGGGTCGCTTGACACGCCCGCCCGGCGGGCTCGATCCTGCCCGGCGGAGACTGTTTGAGTAATTCT
>DATIFW010000189.1:0-17016 GCA_035455045.1 Thermoanaerobaculia bacterium
ATCTGGGCAGGCGCGGCCTGGACGGTCGCCGTGACCTGCACGGCGTAGTCCGCCGCCACCTGCGCCGTGGCACTCGAGGCGACGATCGCGAGAGCAAGGAACGCGGTCGCCCCAAGGCACACGCGTCCCCCGATACCCCGCACCGGACGACCAGACATTTACACAATTATAGGTCGACGCGGTCGTCACTTCGGGCCAAACGATTCCCGCCTCTTCTCGAACTCCCTCGCGAACCTCTTCACGTCCGAGACCGTCCCCAAACTCCGTGACCAGCCCCCGAGTCGAGAGGGCAGCGAGCGTGAGATCGCGCGCGGGAACGCCATTTCCAGGGAGATGACCTCCCCTCGGGCGCTCGCCATGCTCGGCCTCGTGCTTGGGCTCGCCGGCTCGTCTTCGAAGCCGGCACACTCCCCGGTGGTCTCCTTTCCTGCGCGGGCAGTTCGCAAGGAAACCTGGAGCCCGATCGCGACCGTTGGAGCCCCCGCCTCCCTGTGGGGCCACCTCGCGGTCTGGACGGGGACGGAGATGATCGTCTGGGGCGGTAACGTCCAGCGAGGCTCCGGGTACGAGATCGTGAACACCGGCGCGCTCTACGATCCCGCGTCGGACACGTGGCGGCCGATGTCGGACGTCGGCGCGCCGAGCGTCCGCAGCGACGCGACCGCGGTCTGGACGGGGACGGAGATGATCGTGTGGGGCGGCTTCGGCTTGAACGAGTATCAGAATTCGGGTGTGCGCTACGACCCCGCGCTCGACGCGTGGCGCCCGATGGCCACACCGGAATTCCTCCCCGGACGAGTCTGGCATTCTGCGGTCTGGACGGGGAGCCACATGATCGTGTGGGGCGGGATGGGCCAGAGGGATCAGCTCCTTTCCGACGGCGGCGCCTACGATCCCGTGAACGACAGCTGGACGCCGCTCGCGCAGGCCCCGCTCGGCGGCCGGAGAAGCCATGCCGCGGTTTGGACGGGCGGAGAGATGATCATCTGGGGCGGAGTGAACGTTCACGCCCCCGACTCGTTTGGTCTCACGGGCACGGGCTTGCGTTTCGACCCGAAGGCCAATGCCTGGACGCGGATCGCGGACGTCGGTAGGCCCGCCGGCGCGATCGCGCCCAAGGCGGTCTGGACCGGCTCCCATATGATCGTCGTCAGTCTCCTCGAGGGCCCCGTGTTCGGGGATCTCGCCGGTGGATTCTCGGCTTCGTACGAACCGGCCATGGACCTCTGGGAGGCGTTGCCTCGCGTCGTCGGCTTCGACAATTCCTGCATGTGGCCCGTGGACCTTCCGGTCGTGTGGACCGGAGGCTCACTCGTCCTCTTCAGCAATGGGAGCACGCGGTACGAGCCGGCCCGCGGCGAGTGGTTTCCGCTCGTCAAACGCGGTCAGCCGATCGCGACGTGCTTCAGCCAGACCGTCGTCTGGACGGGCAGCCAGATGATCGTCTGGGGGCCGGGGCCGGAGTACTCCGGGATCTGGACACCCGGGCGCTGAGACAGCTCTGTCGCGACGGCGTCTCACCGAAACGCTAGACTCCTCGGTTCGGGAGACCCGCCTTGCGTTACGCCTCCGTCCGCCCCCGCTTCGAGCCCTTCCTCCTCGCCGTAGAGCGCCCCGGGCGCTACCTCGGCCTGGAGCGCAACGTGACGCGCAAGGACCTCGGCGCGATGTCGGCCACGCTCTGCCTCGCGTTTCCGGATGCATACGAGATCGGGATGAGCCACACGGGCACGAAGATCCTGTACGAGATGGTGAACCGGCGGCCCGGCTGGGCCTGTGAGCGAACTTACGCGCCCTGGGTGGACTTCGAGGCGATCCTGAGACGCGAGAAGGTCCCGCTCTTTTCCGTCGAGTCCTTCGCCCCCGTGTCCGATTTCGACGTCGTCGGATTCTCCCTCCAGAGCGAGCTGAATTACACGAACATCCCGAACATGCTCGACCTCGCGGGGATTCCCGTCCTCGCGTCGGAGCGCCGCGACGCCGACCCCATCGTCATCGGCGGCGGCCCGTGCGTCGCGAACCCCGAGCCGCTCGCGGACTTCTTCGACGTCTTCCTCGTCGGCGACGCGGAGGAGGCCCTTCCCGTCTTTCTCGAGAGGGTCGCCGCCACGAGGCTTTTTCCCCGCCGTGAGCGCCTCCTGGCCTTCGCCGCCAGCCCGGGGATCTACGTCCCGTCGCTTTACGAAGTCCGCTTCGACGGGGACCGCGTCGTTTCGACGGCTCCGACCGAGCCCCGTGTGCCCGAGAAGGCGAAGCGCGTGTGGGTGGAGAAGCTCTCGGCCGACGTCTATCCCCAAAAGCCGATGGTCCCGTCGGTCGACATCATCCAGGACCGGCTCGGCCTGGAGATCATGCGCGGCTGCACGCAGGGCTGCCGCTTCTGTCAAGCGGGTTACTGGTACCGGCCCGTGCGCGAGCTGGATCCCGCGGACGTCGCGAAGGCAACGAAGGCCTTCATCGAAGAATCAGGCTGGAGCGAGGTCGGGCTGCTCTCCCTGTCGTCGGCCGACTACTCGCAGATCGAGCCTCTCGTTGCGTGCCTCGCCCCCGAGCTCGCGAAGACGAAGGTCTCGATCTCGCTGCCGTCGCTTCGGGCGGAAGCCTTCTCGGTCGGCCTCGCGGACGCCGTCTCCGAGGTGCGAAAGTCGGGCTTCACGTTCGCGCCCGAGACCGGCTCGGATCGACTCCGCCGCGTCATCAACAAGACCTTCACGAACGCCGACATGGTGAAGGCGGCCGACGTCGCCTTTTCGCGCGGCTGGGACATGATCAAGGTCTACACGATGATCGGCCTCCCGACGGAGACCGAGCTGGATCTCGACGAGCTCGTGGCGCTCGTGAAGAACATCCTCGCGCAGGGGAAAAAGCACGGCATTCGCCCGACCGTGAACGTCTCGGTCGGTTCGTTCGTGCCGAAGAGCTTCACGCCGTTCCAGTGGTTCGCGTTCGACGGCGTCGAGAACCTGAACCGCAAGCTCGCCTACTTGAGGGAAAAGCTCCGCACCGTTCGCGGCGCGAAGATGACCTGGCACGAGCCGAAGGAAGCCGAGATCGAGGCGATGCTCTCGCTCGGCGACCGGCGCATGGGCCGCGCCATTCTCGAGGTCTGGAAGCGCGGCGGGCGCTTCGACGCGTGGAGCGAGCACTTCTCGTGGGAGCGCTGGAACGAGGCGCTCGAGGCCGCGGGGGTCCCGAAGAGCCGCCACCTGAGGCAGAAGGACCTCAAGGAGACTCTCCCCTGGGATGTCGTGGACGCCTTCATCCGCAAGCCCTTCCTCGTCGTGGAGTGGAGGAAGGCGCTCCGGGAGATGGACACGGACGACTGCAAGTGGGGCCACTGCTACGCGTGCGGCGTGCCGGGCGACGGGGAAGACACCGTGCTCGCCAACCCGCTGCCGAAAGAATTCAATCTTGCGTCGGATGAGAGCGGCGCGCAGGGCGCGCCGCCCGCGGATTTCTTAGAAGGTCATGAGGGCTTCAGCGGGGGCGAAGCCCTGCCCCCTGCGCCGGCGCCGCCTGCGGGCGCATCGAACACAACCACCTTCGAAGAATCTTCTCTTCTTCCCCCGCAGCTATCGGCGGCTGCATCAGCAGCCGCCGCATATGAGAGAAAATTTGCGCCCCTGCCGGTTGCCGAGGCGCCCGTCGCGAGCGCATTGCCCGCCCCTGCCTCCCTATCCGAAGCAAATCTCTCTTCCTCTCTTTCTCTTCCTTCCGCCTATACCGAGAAGGCCAAGGGTGCCGCGTACCGAATGAAGGCGACGCCCGACCTGGTGCCGCTGCGCGAGCGGCGCGCGGTGGGCGGCGGCGTTTCGGCGCCTGTCCCCGCCTCGGCACGCACGTACCGCTTCACGTTCGAGAAGCTGGGCGACGCCCGGTATCTCTCGCACCGGAACACGATGGACGTCCTCGAGCGAGCTCTGCGCGCGTCCGGCGCGCCCCTGCGGTACACCGAGGGGTACAACCCCCATCTCCGGATGTCCATGGGACCGGCGCTTCCCTTGGGCCACGAGTCGAGGCACGAGCTCTTCGACGTGGACGTCCTCGACGCGCTTTCGGAGTTTCACGTCGCCGCCGTGAACGCGCGGCTCCCGGGAGGTCTCCGTGTCACCGCCTGCGTCGAGCTGTCGAAGGGCGCGAAGTCTCTCGGGCGCGCGGCGACGGAGGCGGTTTGGTCGTTCACGCTGCCGAACGGAGAGACGCGCGAGGAGCGGCTCTCGCTCGTGGGTCAGGCGGCCACGACGCCCAAGAAGTTCCTGGAAAAGGAATACGGCGTTCCCCCCGAGGGTCAGCACGCCGTGCGCGTCACGCGGATCGAGACCGTCCTCGCGTCGTAGACTGCCCGTCATGCGCTGGACCGTGCGCTGCCACGCGACCTTCGAGGCCGCCCACCACCTCGTCGACTACGTCGGCGGCCCCGAGCCCGTGCACGGGCACTCGTGGAAGGTCGAGATCGCGCTCGGCGTCGGGGACCTCGGCGCGTACGACCTTTCCGTCGATTTCGTCCCGACCGAGGCCTTCCTGAAGGATCTCGCTGCGCGCCTCCACAACCAGGACCTCAACACGGTTCCGCCCTTCGACCGGAAGAACGCGAGCGCCGAGAACGTGGCGATCTGGGTCGCGGACGAAATCGGCAAGGCTGGCCTCCTGAAGGACGGCGCACGGCTCGAGGAGGTCACCGTGTGGGAAGGCCCTCGAAACTCGGTCACGTTCCGGCCGGATTGAGACGATGCACCTCGTCGCGCTGCACGGCTACCCGCTCGACCACCGCCTGTGGGACCCTCTCGCGGCGCGTGCGGCGGCGGGCGCCCTCGGCCCGATCACCTCCGTCTTCGCTCCCGACTTCCGCGGGCGTGGGACCTCCCTCCGCCCCGCGGCCCCCACGCACACCATGTCGCTCCTCGCCGACGACATCGCCGAGGAGATCTCCCGCGCGCTGCCTGAAGGCGAGCCGTTCGTCCTCGCCGGCCTCTCCATGGGCGGTTACGTGGCGTTCGAGTTCCTGAAGAGGCACGGCGCAAGAGAGCGCCGCCGGCTCTTGGCCCTCGCCCTTTTCGACACGAAGGCTTCCGCTGACGACGACGCGGGCCGCTCGAAACGCAAAGAAGCCATCGAGGCCCTCCGCAGGGACGGGATCGAGGCGGCGGTCTCCGCGATGCTCCCGAAGCTGCTCGCGAGGCGTTCGAAGGGCACGCGTGCCGAGGAAACGACGCGCGCGATGATCCTCGAGACGCCGCCCGAAACCGCCATGGCCGACCTCGCGGGTCTCGCCGTCCGCGACGAAGGCTTCGAGCCTCTGTCCTCCTGGGAGAAGCCTCTTCTCGTCGTCGTCGGCGACGAGGACGCCATCGCGCCGCCGTCCGACGCCGAAGCGATGACGGCCGCCGCGGGCCGCGCCTCGTGGGTGAGCCTCGTGACGGTGCCCGGGGCCGGCCATCTCGTCCCGCTCGAAAACCCGGACGAGGCAGCTCGGGCCCTCAGAGATCTGGCTTTGAAGGTCTAAACGATCACCACAACGCTCGATCCGCCCTGATGTCGCTCAAAGACAAACGCAAAACCGAAGAACCTATAAAGCTACTTCCCCGACGCGACGCTGAAGGACGGCAGGACCGCGAGCGGCGGCGTGGCGGAGCACGCCGCCGCCGGGAGCCCGACAGGCTTGGGAGAGGGCTCGAACACGGGCAACGTGGACGGGCGCGGCGCAGGCGCGTAAGCGGGAAGAGGAACGCGCTTGCCGTGGGCGTACACGGGGTGGCGGCCCTTCTCTTTGTACCACTCGGCGAGTGTCGCGCTCTGGAACATCTCCTCGACGATCTTCCGCCAGCCCGCGCCCGTGTTGTAGGCGCAGAACGAGATCTCCCCGAGCTGGGTGCCGTACGGAATGATGCACATCTCCGTGCGGCGAAAATCGTAGTTGAAAAGGTCCTGGAACCACATGCCCGCCACGAGGAGGACGCGCCAGGGATAGCGCGCCTTCTTCGCGATCCCCATGCCCCGGCCCGTGTGCCCGTCCATGACCTTGAGCGTCTCCCAGACGCCGAGGTTCTTCGGGACGCCGGTGGGGCGAATGTTGCGCGCGAGGGACAGCGCGGTCTGGACGACCGTGAGAAAGCGGCCGCGCGCCGAATCTGTCACGACCGTGAGGTCGCGCAGGAGACGGTCCGCATCGAGGATCTGCGTGATCGGGACGGCGTCACCGGACTCGGGATGGACGAGCATCATCGTCGCGATGCCGCAGTTCGGGTGGCATCCGCACTTGAGCGAGCCCCACTGCGCCTCGAGGCCGCCGAGGAGGTCCTTGAGGTCGGAGAAGGGACCTGACGCGGAGAGGGGGAACCAGTCGCGCATCGGCTCGCCGATCCCCGCCTGGTCCTTCACGTCGTGCGCGAGGTGGGCGAGCGTGTAGCGCTGCTTCTTGCGGGTCTCGTCATCGATCTCCTCGTCGCGGCCCGTAAAGGAGACGGGCTGGAAGGAGACGGCGTTGATCTTGTCGATGTTCCGGATCGCGAACCGGACGATGTCGCCCACCTGGTCGTTGTTGACGGAGTTCACGAGAGTGGTCACGAGCGTGACGTCGATACCGGCCGCATGGAGGTTGTCGAGCGCCTGCAGCTTGACGTCGTACAGGTTGCCGACGCCGCGGTGCGTGTTGTGCTCGTTGCCGACGCCGTCGAACTGCAGGTAGGCGAGCCTCAGCCCGGCGTCGTACGCAGCCTTCGCGAACTCGGGTTCCTGCGCGAAGCGAATCCCGTTCGTCGCACACTGGACGGAGAAGTAGCCGATCTCCTTCGCGTAGCGCGTCGCCTCGAGGAAGAAGGGCGAGATCGTGGGCTCGCCGCCCGAGAACTGCACGGAAAGCTGGCGCCGCGGCTTGATGGAGACCGCGTTGTCGAGGATCTCCTTGATGTCCGAGAAGGAGAGCTCGTGAACGTAACCGACCTGGTTCGCGTCCATGAAGCACGGGTTGCACATCATGTTGCAGCGGTTCGTCAGGTCGACCGTGAGGACGGCGCCACGGCCGTACTTGATCGAAGCCGAGCCGTGGTCGTGCAGGGCGTCCTTGCCGATCTTCACGTCGCGCCCGAAGAAATTCTCCTCGAGCCGGCCGAAGAAGCGGGCGTCGCTCGCCATGAGGTCCTCGAACGTGCCGTGCTTCGGGCACGTCTTGACCATCCAGATCTCGTTCCCGCGCAGGACGATGTCCGCGGGGATCTCGCCCGGGCGCCCGTCCACGAGCTCGCGGAGCTCGCGCGTGCCTCCGACGATCGCGTCCCGGACCTCCCGCGTACACGTCGGGCAGAGGGAGTCCGTGCGGCGCGGGTAGCCGAGCGGAGGCTTCGTGCGCTGGTGGCTCTTCGGGAGCGGTTCCGGAGCCCATGCCGGATGAAACGCGCGCGCGGGAACGCGCCGGTTCACGGCCTGGAGAGCGTTCCAGGCGACGTTCGCCGTCGACCGGACCACCTCGTAGAACAGCTCGCGCATCGATCTCCTCCCGGATTGGATCGTCGCGCCGCACCTTCCGGAATGGCTCTCGTCGCGACGGCTGTTTGAAGACCGAACTTTACCACGCGTCCTCACGACACCCGGCCTGCCGCGTCGAGAATGAGTCCCTTTCCAGGCAGGTCCGGAGGACCGTAAAGGCGCTCGACGCGCCGGAGTGCGGCCTTTCCGACGGCGCGAACCGCCCCGTAGTTGAGGGCGGCTCCGGCGGCCGCGCCCAGGAGGGGAACCAGATGCGAGACCTCGCGCCCGGCAAAGCGCGCGAGGAGGCGCGCCGCGACCTCCTCGGCAGCTCGCGTCGTCAGGCGGCGTCCCACGTTGATGCCCGCTCCGGCTGCAAGGCCCGCGAGCACTTCGAGCGCGCGCTCCTTCGGCTCCATCGGAGCGCCGTAGAGGAGATGGAGGGAGACGATGAGCCGGCTCTGCAGGATGAGGAGGGCTGTCAGCTCGGGAGCGGCCGTCGCGAGCGCCGCCCACCCGGGCGGCAGCCCCGCGATGCCGCCGACGAACGCGGCCCGGCGTGCCGCCTTCGACACGAGGCGCTCTCCCTTCTCCCGCGTCGTCGCCTCCGGATGCCTCGCCGCGAGCTCGCGAATGTCGCTTCGAAGGCGGTCGACGTCGAGGTCGGTCGTGGCTCTTTCCAGCACCTTCAGAAACGTCTCGGCCAGCATCCGGGGTCTATCATCGGTGCGGTCGGTGCCGCTGACAAGGGCCGTCCGGACGATCCAAGGAGGACACACCGAATGTCGATTCGAACGGCTTCTTCCCGGGCGGCCTGCGCGGCCTTCGCGGCTCTCTTCGTCCTGACCTCCGCCTCGAGCCAGGCCGCGGCCGCGAAACAGAAGCCGAAGAAGAAGCCTCCGGTCAGGGCGGTGCCTCACGACTACTCCCGTGCCCTGGCGATCCTCCACACCGAGCGCGGCGATGTGACGATCCGCTTCTTCTTCGACCGTGCCCCGAATCACGTGAAGAATTTCATCGACCTCGCGGCCTCGGGTTTCTACGACGGCACGCTCTTTCACCGGGTCATCCCCGGGTTCGTCCTGCAGGGAGGCGATCCGCTCACGAAGGACCCGAAGAACGCATTCGTCTGGGGAAATGCCGGTAAGACCGATGCGAAGGGAAATCCGATCACACTGAAGCCCGAGTTCAACGAGACGGCGCACAGGCGCGGCATCGTCTCGATGGCCCGTTCCTCGGCACCCGATTCGGCCTCCTCCCAGTTCTTCATCGTCCTCAAGGATTACCCTTCCCTGGACCACCAGTACACCGCGTTCGGCGAGGTCACAAAAGGCATGGACGTCGTGGACCGTCTCGTCGCCGAATCGAACCCGGATCCCGCGAACCTCAACCTCGGCAAGCCGCGCGCCTATCAGAAGCTGGTGAAAGTCGACATCGTCGAGGAGAGCGCGGCTCCAGCCCCGACGCCGGTGCCGGCGAAGAAGGGGTGACGGAACTCTCGGAGCGCGACGCGGTCCGGCGCTTCGAACTCGCTCGTGAGCGTTTCGGCCTTGCCGGAGCCCCGGCGCCCGTGCCCCTCGCCGGAGACGTCGGGGCGCGCCGCTACTTCCGGCAAAAGGTCGGCCACTCGTCGGCTCTTCTCGTTCTCTATCCGCAGCCGGCCTCGGCCGCGCAGGCGAACTGGGCCTCGGTCGGCGCGGCGCTTGCGTCCGCCGGCCTGCGCGTCCCCGCACTTCACGTGGATGCCCCGGATCTCGGCGCGGCGCTCATCGAGGATCTCGGAGATCGCGATCTCGCGATCGACCTCGCCGAGGCGCCCCTCGAGGACCGTTCGCGCCTCCTCGACGAGGCCGAGGATCTGCTCCTTTCGGTCCGCTCGGTCTCACGAGCGGCCGCGGCGCGCAATCCCCCGTTCGACGCCGAGTTCTTCGCCGCCGAGCTCGAACACACCCGGCATTGGGCGCTCGAGAGGGGCGGCCGCGAGCCTCTCGACGCGCCGCGGGCCGCCGACTGGCAGGAGCTCGCGCGAGACCTCGCCCGCGCGGCGGCCGATCCCCGCGCCACCGGAGATCCCGTTCCGACGCATCGCGACTACCACGCGAACAACCTCATGCGCGCGCCGGACGGCAGGCTGGCCGCGATCGACTTTCAGGACCTGCGCCTCGGGCCGCCGGACTACGACCCCGTTTCGCTGCGCTTCGAACGGGCCGCCGAGGCCGTGGAGTGCGACGCCTCGGCGTATTCGGAGCCCGTCCTTCTCCAGAGAGCCTGGAAGGTCCTCGGAACGTTCGAGAAGATGATGCTCAAGGGCAGGCCTTTCTATCGCCCGCACCGCGAAGCGGCGCGCCGTGTCATCCGCCGCCACACGGCGCCCGGCGGCCCCTTCGCTCCCCTTCTCGCATTCCTCTGAACTCCAGCGCGGGGGTATGATCGCTCCGGCAGGAGGATCCTGTGCCGAATCTCGGACTTCCCGAACTTCTCGTCATCCTCGTGATCGTCGTCCTCATCTTCGGGGCCGGCAAGATCCCGCAGCTCGGCAAGGGCCTCGGCGAAGGCATCAAGAACTTCAAGGATTCGATGCGCGAGGGCCAGTCCACCGATTCGAAGGACGCCCCCAAGAACGACGGAACCGACAAGCCCAAGTAGACGGGTTCGCGGCTCACGGGCTCGGATTCGGGACGGACAGACCACGAGGTCTGCGCATGAACACGCTCAAGATCGTCTTCCTCATGACGTTCATGACGGTCCTCCTCGTGGGCGTCGGGCAGCTCGTGGGAGGTCCCCGGGGAGCGGTCTTCGCTCTCGTCCTCGCCGGGGGCATGAACCTCTTCGCGTACTTCTTCTCGGACCGGATGGTCCTGGCCTCGACCGGCGCCCGCCTCGTCACCGAGGCCGAGGCCCCCGAGCTCCACGCGGTCGTCCGTTCGCTCGCGACGAAGGCGGGGATCCCGATGCCGCGCGTGGCGATCATTCCCGAGAAGGCGCCGAACGCGTTCGCGACGGGGCGCGATCCCGAGCACGCCGTCGTGGCGGCGACGGAAGGCCTCCTCGAGCTCGTGGACAAGGACGAGCTCGAAGGGGTCCTCGGGCACGAGCTCGGGCACGTCCTGAGCCGCGACATCCTCATCGGCGCGATCGCCGCGACGCTCGCGGGCGCCCTCACGTACCTCTCCCAGATGGCCATGTGGGGCGGAATGCGCCGAGACGACCGGGAGGAAGGCGGCTCGAACCCGCTCGTGGGGTTTCTCGCGATCCTCCTCGCGCCGATCGCGGCGGCGATCGTTCAGGCCATGATCTCCCGCCAGGCCGAGTTCCGGGCCGACGAGACGGGCGCACACCTGTGCGGCCGTCCGCTCGAGCTCGCCTCCGCGCTCCGGAAGCTCGAAGCTTCCGCCCACCGCACCGAGCTCGACGCGTCTCCTTCCACCTCGCATCTCTTCATCGTGAATCCGTTTCCGGGAGGCCTCGCGCGTCTGTTCTCGACCCATCCGCCCACCGAAGAGCGCGTCGCGCGCCTCGAGGCCATGGCGCACGGGGGAATGACGCCGACCTAGCTGTTGTCGCGGCCGCGAAGCGGCGGCTTCACCTTCAGGAGCGAGATCTTCGCCCGCAGCGTGTTGCGGTGAATGCCGAGGGACTTCGCCGCGCGGCCCATGTTGCCTGAGGCGCGCGTCACGGCCGCCGCCACGTATTTCTTCTCGAATTCCTTCTTCGCGGCCTCGAGAGGAATGCCCTTTGAAACCAGCTCGTCGATGATCCGTTGCAGTTGCCCGTCGATCGTCACAGACACGTCTCCTCCCACACACCGCACGAAACACTCGCCGATTGGGGGAGAGAAAACTATCACGGGAATTTCATCCCGCAACAGTTTTTTGAGGCGGGTTTTCCTACTTGAGCTCGACGGCGTCGCCCACGCCCATCGTGTCCGACATGACGGTGATGATGGCGACCGAGCTCCGGGCGCGCGTCGTCAGGATCGAGGCCTCGCCGAGGATCGTCCGCACTCCTTCCGCTCGGGTGGACGGCCGATAAACCGTGAGGAAGTCGCCGGGATTCAGGCCGTCGGCCTCTCCGAGGTCGAGGTAGACGGCCGAGTGGGCCGCCACGGGAGTCACGAAGCCTCGGGTCTCCACGATGTGGCCGATCACCTTTCCGTTCGGGACATCACACATCGTCGCCATCTGCGTGCGGCGCACGAGAGGCACCGGAATCGGCTCGAAGGGGACGATGTAATCGCCGATCTGGGTATCGAAGCACCCGTACGAAATCTCGGCGATCGAAGATCGCTCCTGCGCGCAGATCACGCGCAGGCGGCTGGGCGTCAAGTAGATACGGCCGGCGACCTCGACGTCCGAGTTCCACTGGTTCACGATGTGCTGGGGCCGCACGGTCGTGAACTCCATTCCCGCCTGGACGCCGTCCCTCTGCCCGATGTCGATGTAGACGATGTCGCCCTGCATGAAGAAGGTCTGGTTCTTCTCCTTCTCTGCGCTCACGATCGCTCCCGGAAAGACTTCCGCCGGCTCCCCGAGATAACCCGAGCAGTACACGTCGACTTCGACCCCGATCGGAATCGGCCCCGTCACGATCTGCGGCGCCACGACGACCGTCTCGAGCCGGGATCCGGTGGCGGCCGGGGGGCTTTGAGTCAGCGGCGGGCGCGGCTCGTCGGCCGCCTGTAGAACGGGCAGGGCGGCGAGGAGGATGCCCGCCGTGAGAGCAGCCAGAGGATGACGCATGACGACCTCCTGCTCGAAAACGGTGCCCAGGGGACAGCAGAGCCGAGCGAGAACGTGACGAAGAGACGCCCTAAGTTACCGCATCGAAAGCGGTTGCGTCAAATCCCGCCCTTTGGGGAGGCGCTTCAGCCCCCCGCCGCCCGAACCGGTGCGGCCGCGACGGCGGGCGGCGAGGGCAGCTTCCTCACGAGCGGGCTCGCGGGATAGTCGCGGGAGAGGCGGTCCCACAGCGTCCGAGCCACGTCCTTGTTGCCCATTTTCGCCTCGAGAATGCCCGCCTCGTAGAGAACCTTGTCGAGGCCGACGTACTCGGGATACGCGGCCAGGATCGTGTCCATCCGGCCTTTCGCCGCCCGCCAGGCCTTGCGTCTCAGGTAGAAGTGGCCCACGAGGTACTCGTGCTCGGCGAGGAGGCCTCGCATGACGCCGAGGCGGGCGCGGGACTCCGTGGCGTAGGGAGAGTCCGGGAAATTGATGATGAGCTCGCGGTACGCGGTCGCGGCCAGGCGCGTATTGCCCTGTTCGCGGTCGGGGCGCTCCGCCTGCCGGTCCGAGCACTGCGCGAGGCGGAAGAGAGCGTAGTCGGACTTCGGGTGCGAGGGGTATCGACTCCGGAAATCCTTGTACCTCACGCCCGCCTCGAGGTAACCGAGCTGCGTCTTCTCGTCGAAGAACGAGTCGGCGAGACGGAGCGCGGCCTGTCGTCCGATCGGGTCGTTCGCGTAGTTCTCGGCCACGAAACGCAGGTACTGGCGGCCCGACTCGTACTTCTTCTTCTTCACGAGCGCTTCGCCCCGCGCGTACGCCTCTTCCTTCGGCATCGTGAGGAGCTCGCGCGTCAGCTTGGTGGCGTCGTTGGAGGAGCTGCAGCCGGAAAGGACCGTCAGGCCTGCGCCGAACATCGCGGCGGCAAGGAGACGGGGAGACGTTCGGCGCGACATGGACATCGGAGGATGCACGGACTTCCTCGACGTTTCAAGCACGCAACGTGCCGGTGGATCCAGCGGCTTCCCGCAGGCGTTTGATCGATCCCGGCACGTCGCCTGCCGAGAAGACGGATGCGCCCGCGACGAAATGGCGCGCTCCGGAGCGGACGAGGTCCCCGATGTTCCCGGGGCCGACGCCCCCGTCGACCGCGATCGTCGCCCTCGAACCCGACCTCCGGATCATCTCCGACAGCCGAGCGACGCGGTCGAGAGAGCCCTCGATGAAGGCCTGCCCGCCCCAGCCCGGGTTGACCGTCATCACGAGGACGAAGTCGACGAAGAGAAGTGCCTCGTCGACGGACGCGAGAGCCGTGCCCGGGTTGATCGCGACGCCCGGGCTCACACCGCGCCCGAGCGCGTGCTGGGCGAACCGGTGGAGGTGCGGCTCGGCCTCGACGTGCACGGCCACGCGCGAAGCCCCCGCGTCGAGGTACTGGTCGAGCGTCGAAAGCGGGGCCTCGATCATGAGATGGACGTCGAAGGGCACGCGCGTCACCTTCCGGAGCGCGTTCAGGACGATCGGCCCGACGGTCAGGTTCGGGACGAACCGCCCGTCCATGACGTCGAAGTGAATCCAGTCGGCGCCCCCGTCCTCGCACGCGCGCGCGGCTTCGCCGAGCCGGGAGAAATCCGCCGAGAGGAGCGAGGGCGCGAGGGAGACGCTCATGCGCCTCCTTCGGGCGAGGCGATCACGAAGGACAGGGCGTCGCGCCGCGTGACCGGCGAGCCTGCGAGCGGGAACTGCCTGAGGATCGTGCCGGTGACGGCGCCCTCGTAGGACTGGCTCTTGACGCTGCCGATGCGAAATCCCCGCTCCTCGAAGGCCGTCTTCACGCGTTCGAAGTCGCGGCCGATGAGGTCGGGCATCACCCAGGCGACGTCCGGCATCCCGCGATTCACGAGCAGGTCGACGGGCGAATCGGGCGGGGTGATCGAACCGGGCGCGATTCCCTGGGCCACGACTCCGGGCGGGCCGGGCAGCCGGAGCGAGGCGACGGCGGCCTCCTTCAGCCCCGCTTTCGCGACGGTGAGCGCCGCCGCGCGGGCGGACAGGCCCGTCAGATCGGGCATCCGGACTGCGCGGGGGCCGAGCGAGAGGGCGATGCGGATCGTCTGGCCGCCCTTGACCGCGGTGTTCGCGGCCGGCATCTGGCTGCGCACGCGATGCGCGGCGACCGCGTCGTCGAAGCCCTCCTGCGCCGGATCCACCTTCACCTCGAGGCCGCGTTCGGCCGCCAGCGTCGCGGCTTCCTCGGCGGTGAGGTTCGTGAAATTCGGCACCTTGAGCGACTTTCCCGCCACGAAGCGCGTGAAGGACACCCAGGTCGCCGCCGCGAGCACACCGGCCAGCAACAAAGCGTAGAACACTCTTCCGAACACGCCTCCCATGGCAAATCGACTTTAGCAGGCTCGGGCCGACGTCCTTGACTCGTCCCGTGCGGACCGGGAGACTGCCCTTCCCATGGCGGACTCCCGCTCTCTTCCCCCCGGCTCCAACGAAGCCGACTCCCGGCCGGCCTTGCCCCTCGCGCGGGCGGATCTCCACCTGCACACGAACGCGTCCATCTTCAAGTATTTCCGGGCGGCGAACACGCGCGACTCGTACAACGACCCCGACGAAACGTATCGCCTCGCGAAAAGCCGCGGCATGGACTTCGTGACGTTCACGGACCATGACACCGTGGACGGCTGCCTGAAGTTCCAGGACCGCCATCCGGACTACGCGGATTTCTTCGTGTCGGCCGAGATCGAGACGTTCTTCCCCCGAACGGGCCACCGGATCCACGTGAACGTCTTCGACCTCTCGCTCGCCCAGTGGAAGGTCGTCGACCGGAAGCGGCGCAACATCTTCGACCTCGTCGAGTACCTGAGGAGCGAGGGGCTGCTCTACTCCGCGAACCACCTCTTCCAGTCGTACCGCATGCGGCAGGCCCCGGAGGACTTCTTCACGACGATGCTCGAGCTCTTCGACGTCTTCGAGGTGAAGAACGGCTCGATGGCCTACCAGCACAACGCCCTCGTCGAGGATCTCCTCACGGCGGCGAAGGAGAAGCGCGGCTCGCTCGCGCTCGTCGGCGGGTCTGACGCCCACACGTATCCGCCCGTCGCGTCCGTCTTCACGATGGCGCCGGGGGCGACGTGGCGGGAGTTCCTTTCCTCCGTCCGCGCGGGCGAGTGCCTTTCCTGGGGCGTCGAGATGGGTTTCACGAAGGTCCTGGGCGACGTCTACGAGTTGCTCGGCAAGTACTACCGCACGGTCGTGGACTTCAAGAACCCCGCCTACACGCCGACCGAGAAGGCTCGGCACTTCCTGCTCGCGCTCGCCGCGGTGCCGTTCAACGTGGCCGGGGCGCCCATCGCGGTCTATTCCCTCAACTACGCCAAGCAGATCGCCCTCTCGAGGAGACTCAAGGCGCACTTCGGGCGAAAGGGGCGGCCGGGCAGCTGATCGGCGTCACACACCCTTCGAAGAAGTCCTCCTCGCGTACTTCGTCGCGACATAGTCGTCCACGAGCTTTCGGAATGCCTCCGAGAGCTCCTCGTGCGTGCCCTTGAGCGTCGTGAACTTCTGGCCGTCGATGTAAACGGGGCAGCTCGGCGCCTCGCCCGTACCGGGCAGCGAAATGCCGATGTTCGCGGCCTTCGACTCGCCGGGGCCGTTCACGATGCAGCCCATGACCGCGAGCGTCATCGTCTCGACGCCCTCGTAGCGCTCCTTCCAGGCCGGCATCTGCTCGCGGACGTAGCTCTGGATCCTCTCGGCCAGCTCCTGGAACCCCGTGGACGTGGTGCGGCCGCAGCCCGGGCAGGCCGTGACGGACGGCGCGAAGCTCCGGAGGCCGAGCGACTGGAGGAGCTCGCACGCCGCGTACACCTCCTCGCGCCGGTCGCCGCCGGGACGCGGCGTGAGCGACACGCGGATCGTGTCGCCGATCCCCTCGTTCAGGAGGACGCCCATCGCGGCCGACGACCAGACGAGGCCCTTCGTCCCCATACCGGCCTCCGTCAGGCCGAGGTGCAGCGGCTGGTCGGTCTTCGCCGCGAGCTCGCGGTAAACGGCGATGAGGTCGTTCGGGCGCGAGACCTTGCACGAGATGATGATCTGGTCCTTCCTCATGCCCGTCTCGAGCGCGAGCTGGGTGGACTCGAGGGCCGAGAGGACCATGCACTCGTTGACGATCTCCTCCGACGAGCGGCCGAGATCATGGTCCGTGTTCTCCTGCATCTTCCGCATGACGAGCTCCTGGTTCAGGGAGCCGCCATTCACGCCGATCCGCACGGGCCGGTCGAGGTCGCGCGCGACGGAGCAGATCGTCGCGAACTGCTCGTCACGCCTCTTACCCGTGCCCACGTTCCCGGGGTTGATCCGGTACTTGTCGAGCTCTTTCGCCATCTCCGGGTACCTCGTGAGGAGGGTGTGCCCGTTGTAATGGAAGTCCCCGATGAGCGGCACGTCGCAGCCCGCGCCGAGGAGGCGCTTCTTGATCTCGGGGACGGCCCGCGCGGCCTCGTCGACGTTCACCGTGACGCGCACAAGCTCGGAGCCCGCCTCCGCGAGCTCAAGCGCCTGCCGGACCGTCGCCTCGACGTCCGCCGTGTCCGTGTTCGACATGGATTGGACGACGACGGGCGCGCCGCCCCCGACCCGGACCTTCCCAACCCGCACGCCGACGGTCTCGTGGCGCGGGCGCATCGGGCGGATCGTCCCCGGGGCCATCAGAAACTGACGTTCTTGAGGACGTCGAAGTAGAGGACGGTCACCATGACGAGGACCAGGAAGACGAAGCCCGCCTGCAGGAGCCGCTCCTTCACCTTGATCGAGAAGTCCC
>DATIFW010000190.1:0-5010 GCA_035455045.1 Thermoanaerobaculia bacterium
CCGGGGGTGCGGTTCGGGTTCAGCAGGCACTGGCGCGTCGTCAGGCACGTGCCCGCTCCGTCCACCTCCACGGAGCCGCCCTCGAGTACCCACGGGAAGCGGAAGGCGCGGAGGCCCACCGCCTCCTCGATGCGCGACGACAGCCCGTCGTCGTGCGGCAGCACGTACTTGCCGCCCCAGCCGTTGAACGCGAACGAGACGGTTGCCCTGGTGCCGCCCTTGCCCGCGAGGAAGACGGGCGCCGTGTCGCGGAGCCAGATGTCGCCGAACGGGATGCGGTGGAAACGCGCGCCGAGCCCCGCGAGAGCGGATTTCGCGAGGGCTTCGTTCGCTGCGTCCGGCACGAGAACCTCGAGCCTCTCGCCGCGGGGACCGCCCGTCCCGGAGTCCACGTCCGCGATGGCCGAGGCGAACTCGCCGAAGGCCGAGCGCACCCTGCCCAGGGCTTCGCCCCAGAGGTCCCCGTGGCTCGGCCACGCGACCCAGACGGCCTCGTGCCGGTCCCATTCGGCGGGCTGCCGGAATCCCGCGGCGCGCGGAGTCGTCACGGCGAGAGCCGTCTTCGTCGACATCGGCTAGAGGTATCGCTCTTTCACGATGCCGATGTGGTGCGCGGCGTGTCCCGCCGCGATCCAGGCGAGCGCCCGCACCGTGAACGGGTTCCCGCTCGCGATTCCCCTGCGCGACCAGGCTGCGTCCGGAAGGTTGCGGAAGAAGATGTTCGTCGCCTTCCGGATCGCCGCGAACTCCTCCACGTGCCGGGCCCACGGGATCTCGTCCGACCCGGCCGCGGAAACCGCGACCTCCTGCTCGAAGCTCGGAAGCGGCAAATCGAACCCGCGCGCGAACCAGAACGCGCGGAAGACGAAGAGCCGCTCGCAGTCGTTGATGTGGCCCAGGACCTGGCGGATGGTCCATTTGTCCGCCGCGTAGCGATGGCGCGACTTCTTCTCGGAGATCCCCTCGAGAAGTTTTCGCGTCCCCTTTCCTTGCTTTTCGAGAGTGTTTCGGATGTCGCCCGGTGGAACCTTGTCGATGTACGTGAAGTAGTAGGGCACGGCCTGGGACGCGTCGGGCCTCGTCTTTTCCACGTGCGGCATGTGTCTCCTCCGGCCGGGACGATAATCCGCCACCATGGCCAGAGCTTCAAGGATTCTCCTTTCCGGCTTTCTCGCCCTCGCCGCCTTCACGATCGTGGCCCAGGACGCACTCGTCAGCCCCGCTCAAGAGAGCGCGGGGAGTGCGATCACGGCCGATCTCCTTCGCTCGCACATGCGGTTCCTCTCGTCGGACCTCCTCGAAGGGCGCGGCCCCGCGACGCGCGGGGACCAGCTTGCGGAGGCCTACATCCGGGCTCAGTTGGAAGGCCTCGGCCTCGCCCCCGGCGCGCCGGGAGGAGGTTGGATTCAGAGGGTCCCGCTCGTCGGCATCAGGCGCACCTCCTCGGAGCCCGCGACCTTCAAGTCCGGCCGCGGCACGCTGAGCGGAGTTCTGGGCGAGAACTTCGTCGCGGTCTCCGGCGTCCAGAGCCCGGAATCGAGGATCGACGCCGCTGAGATCGTGTTCGTGGGCTACGGCATCGTCGCGCCCGAGTACAGATGGGACGATTACAAGGGGGCGGATCTCAGAGGCAAGGTCCTCCTCGTCATGAACAACGACCCCGAGGGGAGTCCGGCGGAGCCGGACCTCTTCGCCGGCAGGACGCGGCTGTGGTATGGGCGCTGGGACTACAAGTACCTCATGGCGGCACGGAAGGGCGCGGCCGGCGCGATCGTCATCCACACGACGCCTTCGGCGGGATACGGCTGGCAGGTCGTCCAGACGTCGTGGGCGGGCGAGCAGTTCGAGCTGCCGGACGACGGCGCGCCGCGCGTCGCCGCGAAGATGTGGGCGACCGAGGAGCTTGCGAAGAGGATCGTCGAGCTGGGGGGAAAGGACCTCGACTCTCTCCGCGCCTCGGCGGAAAGCCGCTCTTTCAAACCGGTCCCCCTCGGCGTGACGGTGTCCGTCGCCCTCACGAACGCGATCGGCCGGAAGGAGTCCGGCAACGTGATCGGAGTCCTCCCGGGGTCCGATCCGAAGCGCGCCGGGGAGGCCGTGATGTACACGGCGCATCACGATCATCTCGGAATCCGGACGGGCGCCAGACCGGGCTCGGACGCGATCTACAACGGGGCTCTCGACAACGCCTCTGGCGTGGCTGCGATCCTCTCCGTCGCGAAGGCGGCCGCGAGCTTGCCGACGCCGCCCGCGCGTTCCACGTACTTCGCCTTCGTGGCGGGAGAGGAACAGGGCCTTCTCGGGTCCGAGTTCCTCGCGAAGCATCCCCCGGTTCCGGCGGGCCGGATCGCGGCCGACATCAACTTCGACGGCATCGGCTGGTACGGGCGGACTCGTGACGTCGTGATGATCGGCCTCGGCAAGTCCTCGCTCGACGACGACGTGAAGAGGATCGCGAAAATGCAGGGCCGGCGCGTGGAAGGCGATCAGTTCCCGGATCGCGGCACGTTCTACCGATCCGACCAGTTCAGCCTCGCGAGGGTGGGCGTCCCCGCCGCGTACCTGAAGAAGGGCACGGACGTCATCGGAAAGCCTCCCGGCTTCGGGCGCGAGCAGGAAGAGCTCTACGAGAAGACCGACTACCACCAGCCGTCGGACGAGTTCCGAGAAACGTGGGATCTTTCCGGCGCGGTCGAGGACGTGAAGCTCGCCTTCTGGCTCGGATGCCGGCTGGCCGACGCGCCCGAGCTCCCGCGCTGGAACAAGGGAGACGAGTTCGAGGCCGCGAGGCTGAAGGCGGCGGGGGAGGCCGGCGCGCGCTAGAGAGACCGCCCGTTTTCCGGGCTGTCGGAAATGCTTCTACAATCCGCGCCGCCCGAGGAGCGGACGACGAGAAAAGCCCGAATGAAGAACTCGGACCCGCGTATCGATGGCCACATCGCGAAGGCGGCGGATTTCGCAAAGCCCGTCCTTCGGCATCTTCGCGAGCTCGTCCACGAGGCTTGTCCCGGCGTCGAGGAGACGCTGAAGTGGAGCAGTCCAGCCTTCATTTATCGCGGAAGAATCATGTGCGGGATGGCCGCGTTCAAGGAGCACTGCACATTCGGGTTCTGGCACAAGGGCATGGAAGAGGTGCTCGAGAGGGACGGCGCCAAGGGCGACCAGGCCTGGGGGAGCCTGGGCCGGCTGACGAGCCTCGCCGATCTGCCCTCCGACAAGGCGCTGCTCCGCTACATCAGGACAGCCGCGCGGCTCAACGAGTCGGACGCGCCCGCCCGCCCGCGCCCGATCCGGAAGCCGGCCGCGCCGATTCGCGTGCCGGCGGATCTCGCGGCCGCCTTGAAGAAGAACAAGGCTGCGGCCGCCACGTTCGAGAAGCTCAGGCCCAGCCACCGGAAGGAGTACGTCGAGTGGATCACCGAGGCGAAGCGCGCCGAGACGCGCGCCCGGCGCCTCGCGACGACGCTCGAGTGGCTCGCGGAAGGCAAGTCCCGGAACTGGAAATACGAAAAGTGCTGACGAAGGAGAGGAGAAGAAGATGAACACGCGCGAGTACTTCAGTGAATGCTTCAAGGCCGAGGTCCCCAAGTTCGTCCGCGTCCTGAAGGCGGTGCCGCCGGACCAGGCCGCGTATCGGCCGCACCCGCGCTCGACGTCGGCGGGTGATCTCGTCTGGCTGCTCGCCAGCGAGCTCCGCGACGCGTGCGAGCTCGTCGACAAGGGCCAGGTCGCCTTTGTCCTGAGGCCGGCTCCGGCGCTGGCGGAATCCGTCACGGCCTACGAGAAGAACGCAGCGGCGCTCAAGAGGCGCCTCGCGAAGGTGAAGGACGCCGCGTGGAAGAAGAAAGCCCGTTTTCTCGTGGACGGCAAGGTCGCGTGGGAGACCTCGCTCGGCGACATGCTGTGGGGCTTCCTCTTCGACGCGATCCACCACCGCGGCCAGCTCTCGACGTACCTCCGGCCCATGGGCGCGAAGGTGCCTTCGATTTATGGGCCCTCGGCGGACGACCCGGGGATGTGATCGCCGGACGAAGCGGCTGGAAATTCCGCGCGGGCCTCTGATAAGGTGGCGGCATGAAGAGATTGAGTCTCACCCTGCCCCTCCTTCTCGCGGCCCGTCTCGGGTGCGCCGCGGATCTGCCCGCCGCCGGCGAAAAAGCGCCCGCGTTCTCCCTTCAGAGCCAGGACGAGACGACGATCTCCCTCGAGAAGCTCAAGGGAAGATGGGTCGTCCTCTATTTCTACCCGAAGGACTTCACGTCCGGCTGCACGATCGAGGCGCACAACTTCCAGCGCGATCTCGCGAAGTACCAGAAGGTGAACGCCGTCATCGTCGGCGTCAGCCTCGACAGCGTGGCCTCGCACAAGGATTTCTGCGCGAAAGAGGGCCTGAACTTCAAGCTCCTGGCCGACACCGAGGGGGCGGCCTCGAAGGCCTACGGCTCCGTCGCGACGCACAACGACAAGACGTACTCCGCGCGAAACACCTTCCTCATCGACCCGGCGGGAGTGATCCGGAAGGTCTACGTGAAGGTGAACCCGACGACGCACAGCGAGGCCGTGCTCGCGGATCTCGCGGCGCTTCAGGCTTCCTAGTAACCCCGATACGGCTCGGTCAGGCACGCCGTGAGGCGAGGCCACGGTCGCACACTTCGAAGCGTGCGGCTGTGGGCGGCGTTCCTCGCGGCGGCGACTCTCGTCTCGGGACCGGCGGTCGCCGCGACGAAGAGCGACGTGCTCGACGCGGCGGTCAAAGCCGCGGACCGCCTTCCGACGATCCGGGTCCTGGGTCGCGGTTGGGAAGACGCGCCGTACCTCGTGGGCCTCCTGCTCGTCGCCCGGATGCTCGACGAGCGGACACCCGGCTCGGGAGGACCCTGGATCGATCGCGCGGCCGCCGTGATCGGCGGCGGAGATGCGCCGATCACCCACGGAGACAACGCCGGCTACGCACAGGCCGCCATGGATCTCTATCGGATCGCCTCGCCCGCCGACACGACTCGGCGGGAG
>DATIFW010000191.1:0-5732 GCA_035455045.1 Thermoanaerobaculia bacterium
AATTGGAAATCTGCGCGAAGGCTGTGCATCCGCGGGGGAGGAGACATCCGCTTCGACCGCGGCAGAGGCGGCATCTCCTCCTCCTTCGCTCGCAAACTCGCTTCGCTCAGACAGTGCTCGCGGCGTCGGAGGAGACGCCGCCTCCGCCTGGCGGTCCCCCTCTTCACTTTCTAAGAAATCTTCTTCTCTTTCTTCCTCGTTTCTCCGCGCCGAATGCGGAGACGCCCTCCCCGAAGGCGCCGCCGTGCAGATCGCCGAATACGTCGAGGCCGGCCGACAGGCGCTGGGCGCGGTCCCGACGCAGAAGCGCGTCGTCCTCGAGCGGTTCTTCGACGAGAGCGGCGGCATGCAGCTCGTCGTCCACGCCCCGTTCGGATCGAAGATCAACAAGGCGTGGGGGCTCGCGCTGAGGAAGCGCTTCTGCGTCGGCTTCGGCTTCGAGCTCCAGGCCGCCGCGAACGAGGAGGCGATCGTCCTCTCGCTCGGCCCGCAGCACAGCTTCGAGCTGCCGGAGGTGTTCGACTACCTGAACCCCGCCACCGCGCGCGACGTCCTCATCCAGGCCGTTCTCCAAGCCCCGCTCTTCGAGACGCGCTGGCGGTGGAATGCCCAGCGCGCGCTGCTTCTCGACCGGACCCGGAACGGCAAGAGGGTACCCGCGAATCTGCAGCGCATGCGCGCGAACGACCTCCTCGTCACGGCGTTCCCGCAGGTCATCGCGTGCCCGGAGACGCTGCCCGGCGGACCCGTCGAGATCCCGATGGACCATCCGATCGTCGCGCAGACGATCGAGGACTGCCTGACGGAGGCGATGGACGTCGAAGGCTTCCTGGAGGTGCTGCGCGGCCTGAAGGACGGATCGATCGAGCGGCGCGCGGTGGACACCGTCGAGCCCTCCGCGTTCGCCCGCGGCATCCTGTCCTCGCAGCCGTATACGTTCCTCGACGACGCGCCCCTGGAGGAGCGGCGCACGCAGGCCGTCTTCTCGCGGCGCGTCCTCGACACGCGCTCCGCGGACGAGATCGGCATCCTCGATCCCGAGGCGATCGCGCGTGTGAAGGAAGAGGCGTGGCCGCAACCCTCGAACGCGGAGGAAGTCCACGAGGCGCTCCTCTGGATGGGGTACGTCACCGCCGAGGAGGCCCGCCCGTGGCAGATGTGGCTGGACGAGCTCGCCGCCGCGGGCCGCGTGGCGCCCGAGGAAGGCCGCTGGTTCGCGGCGGAAGCGTCGCGCGATCAGAAGGCGGTGCTCCGAGGACGCATGGAGGCGCTCGGACCCGTGGTGGCCGGCGGGCCCGACGAAGCCTTGCTCCGCGAGCTCGAGGCCGAAGGGACGGTACTCCGCACACGCATCGCGGGGCACGAAGCCTGGTGCAACAGGCGGCTTCTCGCCCGCATTCACCGCTACACGCTCGACCGCCTGCGCAAGGAGATCGAGCCCGTCACCGCCTCGCAGTTCCTGCGCTTCCTCGCGTGCTGGCAGCATGCGGATCCCGAGCATCGACTGGACGGCCCGCGCGGCGTCGGGCAGGTCGTCGCGCAGCTCGCCGGATTCGAGATCCCCGCCGCCGTTTGGGAAGGCAGCGTCCTTCCGGCTCGCGTGCGCGGATACAAGCGCGAGTGGCTGGACCAGCTCACTCTGTCCGGTGAGGTCGTCTGGGGCCGGCTCTGGGGCGCCGCTCCGGGGCCGACGCGGCGCACGCCGATCTGCCTTCTCGAGAGGCGCGACCTGGACGAGTGGTCCGCGCTCGCCGCGCAGGTTCCCGCTCGAGAGCCTTCCGGAAGGGCGCTGGAGGTCCAGGAAGCGCTCCTCGGGAAGGGCGCGATGTTCTTCCAGGAGCTCGCGCGCACGACGAAGCTGCCGCCGACGTTCGTGGAGGAAGGCTTGAGCGAGCTGATCGCGCTCGGACGTGTCACGTGCGACTCCTTCAGCGGGCTCCGTTGGCTGATCGTCCCCGCGTCCAAACGCAGAACCGCCGTTCTCTCGACGGGACGCTGGAGCCTCCTCTCGCGCGACGCGTCGACTCCTCCGTCGGCCGACTTCGTGGCCCGCCGCCTTCTTCAGCGCACGGGCGTCGTCTTCCGCAAGACGCTCGCGCGCGAGAAGCAGCCGCTCCCCTTCCGCGACGTCGCGCGCGTCCTCCGCGCGCTGGAAGCGCGCGGCGAGGTGCGCGGCGGACGCTTCGTCGCCGGCTTCGACGGCGAGCAGTACGCGCTGCCCGAAGCAGTCGCGCTCCTGCGCGCCGTCCGGAAGCGAATGAATCAGGCCGGCGACCTTCCGCCCGTCCTCGTCTCGGCGGCCGACCCCTTGAACTTCCAGGGAATCCTCACGCCCGAGGAGAAGGTCGCGCCGGCGACGGGGCGCGAGCTGCGGGTGGCGTAGGGGATGAGCGGGGCACGCTTCCGCGCCACGAGATGGAGTCGGTTGCTCCTCGTCGCGGCCTTCGCATACGAGGCCCCGGCCGAGATCCGCCTCGATACGATCAAGCTGCCGCCGGGCTTCAGGATCTCCGTCTACAGCGACGCCGTCCCCGGCGCGCGTTCGATGACGATGGGGCCCGGCGGGACGCTCTTCGTCGGGTCCCGCGACGCGGGTAACGTTTACGCCCTCCTGGACGCCGGCGACGGGACGCACGCTGCCCAGGTCCTCACGCTCGCGAAGAACCTGAACGAGCCGAACGGCGTCGCCTTCAAGGACGGCGCGCTGTACGTCATGGAGATCTCGCGTTTGTTGCGCTTCGACGGCATCGAGGCGCGACTGCGGAATCCTCCTCCGGCCGTCGTCGTCACGCAGTCGTTCCCGAAAGACGCTCACCACGGTTGGAAGTTCATCGCATTCGGCCCCGACGGGCTTCTCTACGTGCCGATCGGAGCTCCGTGCAACATCTGCCGGCGCAGCGATCCCTACGCGTCGATCACGCGCCTCAGGGCCGACGGCTCCGGATTCGAGATCGTCGCGCGCGGCGTTCGGAACACGGTCGGCTTCGACTGGCATCCGGACACGAAGGAGCTGTGGTTCACGGACAACGGACGTGACTGGCTCGGCGACGACAGGCCTCCCGACGAGCTGAACCGGGCGCCGCGCGGCGGCCTCAACTTCGGGTTCCCGTATTGCCATGGGGGCGACATGTCCGATCCGGAATTCGGCAAGGACCTCCCCTGCCGCGACTTCGTGCCTCCCGAGCTGAAGCTTGGGGCACACGTCGCGGCTCTCGGCATGCGCTTTTACAGAGGGGAGATGTTCCCGGCCGAGTACAGGGGCCAGATCTTCATCGCCGAGCACGGGTCGTGGAACCGGAAGAAGAAGGTCGGTTACCGGGTCGCGCTCGTGCGTCTGAAGGGCGGGAAGCCTGTCTCCGAAGAAGCCTTCGCGCAGGGTTGGCTGCAGGGCGAGAAGGCATGGGGGCGGCCCGTGGACGTTCTCGTCAGGTCCGACGGTTCGCTTCTCGTCTCGGACGACCTGGCCGGAGCGATCTACCGGATCTCGTTCGGAAAGTAGACGCCGCGCTTCGCGGTATCATGGGCGCCGCACAGCAAGGAGAGTTCGCGATGCGTCCTGCCAGCCGGCCCGGGCGAGAAGGCGTATGAACCCGTCGTCCGTTTTCGAGGTGTCGGGGCTCACGGGAGTCGTTCTCCTCGCGATCGCGGGAGTCCTGTTTCTCATCCTCGTCATTTCGTTCCGGTCCCGAGCCACGGTTTTCTGCCAGTACCTCAAGGCGATGACGGGCGTCGAGCTCAAACCGCGCCAGGTGCGCAGCGTCTACAAGGACCGCGGGAAGGACGGGGTGCGCGAGATGTTCCTCGACCTCATCATCAAGGAAGACCTGCGCCAGACCGGGCCCCTTCAGATTCCGAAGGACGTCCGCTCGCCCGCGTCGAAGAGCTGAGCCTTCGAAGAACTCGGCACGTTCCCTGCTCCACCAGCCCACGATGCCCCGCACCGTCCCCTCGAGGCTGCGTCGCGCGCTCGCGGCAGCCGCCGTCCTGCTGCTGCCCGCCTCGCCGGCCGCTCCGCAGGACAAGCCCCCGGAAACTCCCCGCCGGGAGGGTGGCGTCGTCGCGACGGAAGAGGTCCAGGTCCTGACGCTCGACGTCCTCGCCCTGGACAAGAAGAACAGGCCCGTGTTCGGGCTCGCCGCGGCCGATTTCGAGGTGCGCGTCGCCGGGAAGGTCCAATCGATCGAGTTCTTCGAGCCGCCTCGCGAGCCGGCCGTCCGGGCCACGGGGGCGCCGAAGGAAGGCCGGCCCGACTCGGAGGAGAGGATCACCGGCACGACGACGCCCTTCGAGGGGAAGGGCGCGACGCGGCACGTCCTCTTCTACGTGGACCTCGAACAGCTCCCGAAGAGAACGATCTATGAGTCCGCGACCGCGATCCGAAAAGCCCTGGAGCACCCCGCGGCGGGCCGCTACTCACTGGCGGCGAACTTCGCGAGGGTCTCGACCCGCGTCTGGGACTCGGACTCGCCCGACGCGATTCTCACGGAGGCCGATGCGATGGCGGCCGAAGCTTCGAGCGGAGAATCCATGACGTCGCGCGCGAGCACTTCCGGGCACGAGAGCGGCCTGGCGACGCCCGTGCCGTCCGTGGCTCCCCCGTCCTACGAGGATCGACGGTTTCTCGAGAAGGCGCTGATCGACGACTACATCGCGGCCGTGGAAGCCGGAGCGAACACGAGCCGTGAGACCCAGGCGATCGCCGAATACCTCGTCGCCGAGCGGCGGCGGGTCAAGAACTCCGTCGAGAACCTTCGCGGGACCGCCGGGCGGCTCGCGGCGCTCGAAGGGCCGCGACACCTCTTCATCCTCTCCGAGGGGCTCGAGCGCGTGCCCGGCTTCAACTTCCTCGCGAGGCTCAAAGCCGAGCTGGCGGCGCGTCACGGCGGCGGTGGAGGCCTCGGAACCGCGACGCCGCCGTGGGCGCCCGGAGCCAGCCGAGCCGTCGGAGGCGGGCTGTTCGGGTTCAGCCCGACTCCGCTCCTCGAAATCGACGAGCTCGGGCGCTGGCTCGCGGCTTCGGGCGTCATCGTCCACTACCTGGATCCCAGCCCTTTGGGGAAGGACCTCCCGAGCGCGGAGGATCGCTTCGCGTCCGAATCCGGCCAGCGCCGGGAGGAGGCGAAGAACCTCCAGGACACGCCGCTGCGCTACGCGGCCGAGACCGGCGGCCTGACGCGGCTCTCCGCGAACGACCTCCCGGGCGCGCTCGGCGACTTCCTGGACGCGACGTCGTCGACGTACCGCATCGGCGTGCGCCTTCAGGGCGTGGATCCGAAGAAGACGTACTCCGTGAAGGTCTCGACCCGCAAGGCGGGCGTCAGCATGCTCGCGCGAACGGCGTTCAAGCCGGTGTCGAGCGCGCCGCAGACCGCGGCGGCGCTCTCCTCGGAGGCGCGCCATGCGACCCTGGCGGCCCGTGCGGACGAGCGGCGACCAGCAGTCGCACGCGTCGCGAAGAAGCCGCTGCCTGTCGTCCTCGAGTGGAAAGGCCTCTCGACGCTTCGCTCGAACGACCCCGCGAAGCCTTTCTGGAAGCTCGACGTGAAGATCCCGCACGAGGCGCTCACGTTCCGTCCGGAGGAAGACGCGCTCCTCGCGAGCGTCCAGATCGCCGTCGAGGCCGCCGCCCTGGACGGCCCGCTGCGCGATTCCTTCGCGGACGACTGGCTGCTCTCGTACTCGGGCCCCGAGTACAAGGAGGTCCGCGACCGCGAGGCCGTCCGCACCGTCAC